>JACONG010000013.1 GCA_014323865.1 Rhodospirillales bacterium
CTCCAGCAAATCGACAATCTGAATTTTATCGCTGCAGCTGTCGAAGCCGACCGCCTCGAAGCCCCGGATGCTCTTCCGGCGGGGAGCGGCATCTTGAGGGGATATGTCAGGGCTGACAATCTTGTCTCGGACCTTCCCATGATGGGCAATCTCGAAATCACGGCCAATTTCGATAATGGCAAGGTCAAAACAAAGGCAAGAGGTTTTACCGGCCTTGCCAGCCGTGGTACGTCGTCGAGTTGGCAAGATAGACAAGGTACAAATGTGAATGGAAAGCTGCGTGGTAGAGGAACGATCACTGCAACCGCGATTGAAAGCGCCCTGGCTGGGGACCTTACACTGGTCAGTAACGGCGTCGTCACCACAGTCGACGGGACCATTGCAGGTAACGTGTACCTTGACGGTCAGAATTTGCTGCTACACGGAGACCTGACAGGAACCCTTTCCAGATCCGGAGAAAGTGATAGCAATATCGAAGGTGGGGCGTTTTACGCTGTCGAGAACCGCTGACGGTGTCGAGCGTTCGGCCCTTGAAGTATCGAGGGTGGGGCGTTTTACGCTGTCCATTACTGAGTACGGAATCAGGATTTCAGGCGGCCACGCCGCCTGAAATCTTCTGTTTCTTCCCGACATCGGGACCTCGGGCGGCATGGCCGCCTGAGGTTCTTTTGTCTTTATCCCGCCCGTCTCCCCCCATGCCGTGTGGCTGCGCCATGCCTGCCAGTAAAGGGTGCGGACAAGCTGGTTCGCGCTGATGCCCCTCTTGCTGGATGCCAGCAGGAACACGGTCTGGAACCACTTGAAGCGCGAAACCTTGCTGCCCCCGAAGATCGTCAGCTGATGGAATCCGAAGGGGTCACCGTGACCCTGGGCGTGCCGACAATCTGGCTCGGCCTGCTGACCCATATGCGGGAGAGACCGGCAAGACGCTGACGAAGCTGGAGCGCCGGTTCTTCAGCGTGGAACTCCGACTGATCGATGACGCCGGCAACGAGGTTCCCTTCGACGGGGAATCGCAGGGCGAGCTGCAGTGCCGCGGCCCCTGGGTGGTCAACGGCTACTACAGCGACGACGACGCCACGGCCGCCGCGTCTCACGCTTCGGCTGGTACGAGGTCTTCGGCCGCTTCAGGGTCGCGGCCATCCTGCAGCAGATCCACATCCGCTACCTGCGCGGCCAGACCCGGGATGAGCGGTTCGCAAGCCTCGGCAGACGTGTGAAGGCCCTGATCCACTGCTGCGAGGAGCTTGTTGCGCGCGGCTGGAACGCATCCCGGCGCGCAGGTCGCCAGCCACCTTGTCACCGGGCACCTTGTCGCCGCCAGGAGCCTTTCAGGCGACCTTGAAGCCGAAGCGCCCGCGGCGCTTTTCCATGAAGCGCTGGTGATAGTCCTCGGCGCGCCAGAAGGTCGGCGCATCCTCGACCGCGGTCACGACGATGCGGTCATCGTGGCGTGCCGCCTGCTGAGCCTCCCTGGAGGCCTCCGCGGCGGCACGCTGCCCGTCGTCATGGGTATAGATGGCCGAACGGTACTGGGTTCCGACATCGGGGCCCTGCCGGTTCAGCGTCGTGGGATCGTGAATCTCCCAGAACACCTTGAGCAGTTCGTCATAGGAAACCTTGTCGGGGTCGTAGTCGACCTGGACCGCTTCGGCATGTCCGGTACGGCCTGTGCAGACCTCCTCATAGGTCGGGTTCTCCGCGGTTCCGCCGATGTAGCCCACGGCGGTGTCGGTCACGCCCTCGACCTTGCTGAAGACCTCTTCGGGGCTCCAGAAACACCCTGCGGCAAAGGTCGCCTTGGCCATGGTTCTCACTCCCGGATTTCACTGTTCTTCCGATGTGCTTCCGAAATGGGGGCGGCGCGGCCGTCTCGCAAGCGCGGGATGCCCGGCTGGCGCAATCGTTACTCCGCAGTGACCGGGCCGTGACTCCGCCACCTCCTTCCGGCGCAGCCCGGCGTTGAGGTGCCGGTGTTCCCCGGGCGCGCGCCAGAAACGGTGCGCGCCTGACGTGCCCCACCGGATGCGAGCGTCAAACCCCTTCGGCGACAAGTGTGCTGCCGCCATCCGCAACGATGGTCTGGCCGGTGATGTAGCGCCCCGCCCGGGATGCCAGGAAGACGGCAATGCCGGCAATGTCGTCGGGTTCGCCGATGCGGCGCAGCGGATACCGGGCCTCGACCTTGCCGAGGCGCTCGGCATTCTCCCAGAGCACCTTCGCGAAGTCGGTCCTGACAAGGCCCGGCGCAATCGTGTTGATGCGGATATTGTGTTCGCCCCAACGGACCGCGAGGTTGCGCGCCATCGCCATGGCGGCGGCCTTGGAGACACCGTACATGCCGATGTCGTCGGTGCCCCTGATACCGGCAATCGACGACAGAAGGATGATGGTCCCGTCCCTGCGTTCGGCCATCTGCGGCAGAACCATCCTCGAGAGCCAGAGATTCGCGCGAATGTTGCAGTTCACGATCTTCTCGAATGCCGATTCCCCGATGTCCGTCATCGGACCGTAGTGCGGATTGACGGCGGCGTTGCCGACCAGGCAGTCGACCTTGCCCCAGGCCGCCATGGTCCTGTCGACGAGGTTCCGGAGCTGATCGATATGGCTGACGTTGCAGGCCACGGCCATCGCCTGGCCACCCTTCGCCCCGATCTCCCCGACAACCTCCTCGCAGGCGTCGGGCTTGCGGCTCGACACCACCACCTTCGCGCCGGCTTCCGCCATGCGCGTGCAGATCGCGCGGCCAATCCCCCTGGACCCGCCCGTGACGATCGCCACCTGTCCCTCGAGGTCGAACAGACCCATGAGATGCACTCCTGATGCCATGAATTGCGCGGGCGCACACTAGCATCGCGTGCGCCATGCCGCACGGACGCAGTAACGGCGGGGAAGCGGGTTTATTTGGGTTTATTCGGGTTTATCGGGGTCTCAGGCGATGGCGGCGGCTTGCCTTGCCGGAGGTTGGGGGGCATGGTGGCCCGTGCGGTGGAATCCGGGAAACAGGGAAAGGGAGAACGGGATGAAGGTGCTTGTCACGGGTGCGGCCGGTGCGATCGGTCGCGTCCTGCGCGAAGGTATCAGGGGGCGCTACGGGCTGGTGCGCCTGACGGACAGGGTTGCCATGGACCCGGCGGGCGACGGCGAGGAGACGGTTCAGGCCGACATGACCGAGCTCGATGCCGTCTCGGCCATGGCCGAGGGCATGGATGCCGTCGTTCATCTCGCGAGTATCGCCTTCGAGGACAGTTGGGAGAACATCCTGCCCAACAACATCGTCACCATGTACAACGCCATCGAGGCCGCACGGCGTGCCGGGGCGCGGCGCTTCGTGTTCGCAAGTTCCAACCATGCGGTCGGTTTCTACCCGCGGAGCGCGTTCATCGACCACAGGGTGGAACACCGTCCCGACACACGGTATGGCGTCGCCAAGGCGTTCGGCGAGGATCTCGGAAGCCTCTATGTCGACAAGCACGACATGGAGTTCTTCAGCATGCGCATCGGCTCGTTCCAGCCCGAGCCGAAGGACGTTCGTATGCTCTCGACCTGGCTGAGCCACGGCGATCTCGTGCGCCTGGTCGTCACGGGTCTGGAGGCGCCCGACATCGGTCATGCGCCGGTCTACGGTATCTCGCGCAACACACGCTCGTGGTGGGACAACAGCCTGGCCTTCAGCCTGGGCTACGATCCGCAGGACAACGCCGAGGACTGGGCCGACAGGCTGCTCGCCGTCGAGCCCCCGGAGGCGGGCGGCGAGGTGGCGCAGACCTTCTGCGGCGGCATCTTTCCGGAAATGGAGTTCGACGGCGACCTGCCGACGGTCCGCAAGCGCATCTGACGCCTTGCCACCCGCCGGGCCCGCGCCCTCGCGTTCGGTCGTCACGGCAGGCCGCGCAAGCCTCGCCCGCATCGACCGGCATGGCGAGGAGCCCGCTGCGTTTGTGCAGGATCAGCCGCAGGATCAGCCTGTTCATGTCTCCGATACGATAGGGTTATTTTATGAGGTATGGTTATTTGATGAAGTGGAATGTTCATTCCGAACCGGACACCGCATCCCTTATCTGCTTCAAATGCTCGGGCAGGATTTCATCCCTGTTCCTGTCGCTTCGACTCCGATAGACACCCCGCAGCAATATCGACATCAGAAAAACCGAGCCGCCACCACAGGCAATGAGGAAAGGCACTTTTACCGATCCATCGAGCGCGACAAACCACTCTGGCGCAAATGCAACGCAGTAACCAATCAGGAGAAAAAGGAGCCAAGACATGACGACAGAGAAAACAGTCGTCCAAAGGCGGAAACGTTTCAGGTCCTTGAGTTCCTCACGAAGGTCCTCAACGTAACGCGATACAGATCTGTGGAGTTCTTTCGCCTGAAAAACCTCTTCAACCAACAACCCAACATCGTCCAGGCGTTGGCGAAGCTCGCCCATCTCGTTATCAGGGTCTTCGGGGGATAGTGAAGCTGCTTCCCGATCGATGTCGGACTCGGGCCCTGCCAGATCAGGCTGCGGCGGGTTTTTGTCTGAGGCCATCGAAATGCTTGCGGATCATGTCATGTTCAATCGGTGCATAGTAACCACGCTTTTCTACGGTGACTGACCACGGTCCTGCCGGCTTGTTCGTCGATTTGGAAAGAGTGAAGGCGTAGTGCTTTCCGTATGAAGACACGATGTGCTCGAGCAGATGTTCAACCTCTTCTGACATGTCCTCACGATACTCATAGCCGGTTGCCCCGTCTACCGCCCGTCCAATGACAGGACCTCTGCCATACCGGATAAACGCGTTGTAAACGTCGCGGTAGACGGGGCCGTACCTCCAGGCTTCCGGTTTTGCGGTCGTCAGTGGCGAACCGTTCGAGAAGGTCAGCCACCACCCATGCGCCAGATAGACGAGCTTCAGAAGATGCATCACAGTAAGGTGCAGACCCTGTTGCTCCGCATAGTCCAACATCCTGTTCGCAATCGTTCGCGGGTCAAACGGGCCCATCAGCGCCACCTTGTCGCTGCGGCCTTCCCTGCGATAGCCTTGCGCTCCCTCGCGGTCGGGGATTCGGTGCGCAGCTTCGCGCCCGCCCGACCACTCTTTTGCCTGGCTGCCTGCCTGAACCTGTGCTCCTCCCGGCATCGCGATCTTTTCCTCCGTTTTACCGAGTAACTTTACCGAGTAACCCGTTGTTCTTTCGACATTTTCCTGAGAGCAACGGAATATGGTTCCGCAGAGAATGTAAGACATTCTGTCTACCGATGCCAAGCCTTTCCGGTAACAGGATCGTGATGCTTGCGGCCCGCCAAGCCTGTGCCCCGGGCCTGTGCGCGGTGTTTTGCGGGTGGGGGGTTCGGGTGGTATTGTGGGGCGGGGGACGACAGGATGGGTGACGGAACGATGGGCAAGGTAAGGATGGGCTGGAGGCGGTTGTGAATGTTGTCGAGATCGAGGAGGCGGTTTCCGGGCTTGCGGGGCGGGATTTCGACGGTGAGGCGTTTCCGTTCTCGTTTCTTGAGGCCTTCGGGAACAAAGCCACGACAATCAAGCGCCTGCGCAGCGGGGAAACGAACAGGTCGGACCTGTCGGACCGGGGCGCTGTCCTGCAAACCAACAATATCCATCTGAAGGTGTGCGCGCCGGGGGAGGTTACGGCCACACTGGCGCAACTCAGGGCCAGCCCGGCGACCGCGAAGGCCAAAGCCAGGTTCGTTCTGGCGACCGATGGCACCGATCTGGAAGCCGAGGACCTGACAAGCGGCGAAACGATCGCCTGCGCCTATGGCGAGATGCCCGATCACTTCTGGTTCTTCCTGCCCCTTGCCGGCATCCGCATGGTCAGGCAAATCCGCGAGAATGCGTTCGACATCAGGGCGACGGGACGGCTCAACAAGCTCTATGTCACGCTTCTGAAGGACAATCCCGAATGGGGGAGCGAGGCGCGCCGCCATGACATGAACCGCTTCATGGCGCGGCTGATCTTCTGCTTCTTTGCGGAAGACACCGGCATCTTCGCCGAATCCGATCTCTTCACCGACACGGTCGCGCGGATGAGCGAACGGGACAGTTCGAACACCCATGAGGTGATCGCGATGCTCTTCCACGCCATGAACACCGGGGCTATGAACACCGGGGCCATGAACACCGAAGGCGGTGCGCGCGCGGCTGCCGGCCTTCCCCGCTGGGCCAATGTCTTCCCTTACGTCAATGGCGGGCTGTTTTCGGGCGGGACAGAGGTGCCGCGCTTTTCCAAAATGGCGCGTTCCTACCTGCTGCACATCGGCGGGCTCGACTGGACGAGGATCAACCCCGATATCTTCGGCTCGATGATCCAGACCGTGGCCGACGAGGAGGAACGCGGTGCCCTAGGGCTGCATTACACCTCGGTGCCGAACATCTGCAAGGTGCTGGATCCGCTGTTTCTCGACGATCTGCGCGCAACGCTGGACGAGGCGGGCGACAACGCCCGCAAGCTGCTCAACCTGCGCAACCGCATGGCCAGGATCAGGGTTTTCGATCCCGCCTGCGGATCGGGCAACTTTCTGGTGATCGCCTACAAGGAAATGCGCGCCCTCGAGGCCGTGATCAACAGGCGGCGCGGCGAGGCCGAGCGGCGCAGCGACATCCCGTTGAGAAATTTTCGCGGGATCGAGCTGCACGACTTCCCCGCCGAGATTGCGCGGCTGGCGCTGATCATCGCGGAATACCAGTGCGATGTGCTGCATCGTGGACAGAAAGAGGCGCTTCACGATTTCCTGCCGCTCGATGCCGGAAACTGGATCGCCTGCGGCAATGCCCTGCGGCTCGACTGGCTCAGCATCTGCCCGCCGGCCGGCACAGGCGTGGAGCACCGTGCCGAGGATCTGTTGCTGTCGCCGGTCGATCGGGCCGGGATCGATTTCGACAACGAGGGCGGGGAAACCTATATCTGCGGGAACCCGCCCTATCTTGGGAAAAGATGGCAATCCGCAGAGCAGAAAGACGACCTGAAGCACGTCTTCGGGGAACGGGCCAGAAGCTGGAAATCGCTCGACTATGTGGCGGGCTGGTTCATGAAGGCGGCCGATTACGGGATGCACACGAAGAGCAGCGCGGCTTTCGTGGCCACCAACTCGATCTGCTAGGGGCAGCATGTGCCGATCCTGTGGCCGCTGATTTTCCAGACCGGGCACGAGATCGCCTTTGCTCACACGAGCTTCAAATGGGCGAATCTTGCCAGCCACAACGCGGGCGTCATCGTTGCGATCATCGGCATTTCAAACCATGCCGGACCCGTGCGACGGCTCTATGCGCCCGACGACCGGGGCAAGACAGTCTTGCAGGAGACGGCCAACATCAACGCATATCTTGCTGCCGCGCCCAATATCATTGTCACCAAATCCGGCAAACCGCGCACGGGCGTGGCGGATATGAGCTTTGGCAACATGCCCAGGGATGGCGGTCATCTGCTTCTCGAACCTTCCGACGTGGCCAGGCTGGAACTTTCCGAGGCGCAGAGGAAACAATTCGTCAGACCCTTTGTCGGCTCTCAGGAATTTATCCGGGGGCAACAACGTTATTGTCTCTGGATCAAGGATGAGGATGTTGACGAAGCCCTGTCCATAGACAGCATAGGCAAGAGAATTGACCTGGTACGACAAGAGAGACTGTCCAGCAGAGACAAAGGCGCGCGGGACATGGCAGAGACTCCCCACAAATTTCGAGAGCAATTTGAAGGTAAAGATATGACCATCGTTGTGCCGGGCGTAAGCTCCGAGAACAGGGATTTTCTTCCCGTTGGCGTGGCTGCACCCGGGGTCATTGTAAGCAATCTTGCTTTTGCCCTTTACGATGCGCCGCTCTGGAACATGGCGCTGATCGCATCGCGGCTGCATCTGGTCTGGATCGCGACGGTATGCGGCAGGCTGGGAACCGGTTATCGCTATTCCAACACCCTCGGCTGGAACACCTTCCCCATCCCTAAGCTCACGGGCAAGAACAGGGACGACCTGACCCGTTGCGCCGAGGATATTCTTCTGGCACGGGAGGCGCATTTCCCTGCGACCCTTGCCGATCTCTACGACCCCGAAACAATGCCCGACAACCTGCGCACCGCCCACGAGCGCAACGACGAGACCCTGGAGCGCATCTATATCGGCCGCCGCTTCCGCAACGACACCGAACGCCTGGAAAAACTCTTCACCCTCTACACACACATGACCGGGAAGGAGGCAGCATGAAGAAATGGCGGCCAACAATCGCGACTTTTCTTTTCGCAGTGGTGGCAACCGGTGTTTTGTTTGACTGGGGACACACCGACGTCACGATGGATGAACGGACGCAATCAAGAAGTGAAATCATCCAGAATTACGGCGCTCTGATCGCTGCTTCATGGGCGGCTTTTCTGGCCGTCTGGCGTGGCCAGACGGCCTCACATCAAGCAGAAATTGCTTCCAAGCAGGTTCAGCAATCCGACAGGCAGCACCGCCAGTCCCTTTCCCAGACACGTTTTTCTCAAGCGGTCGAACATTTGAAAGACGAGGACCCGGTGGTGAAGCGTGGCGGCATCATGGCGCTTGCGAGGCTGGTCCATGATCAGGATTATCCGAACCGCCAGGATGTGCTTGACATGCTGTCACAGTTTATCCGCGCACAGCCTCTCCGGGTAACGGAGGAGGAAGAAAGGATTGATCCTCTCGCGGAAATCGCCCTCAAGACTGTGATAGGTGACGATCTGGACAAGAAACTTGGTTTCGATCTTTCCGGCGCAAAGCTTGTCGGAGTGAACCTGGAAAACAAGCGCCTCATAAATTTGGTTCTCAGAAATGCGAATCTCGCCCAGGCGAATCTGTGCGACGCGGAAATCGTCGGCACGGATCTCCAACATGCCAACCTCTCCGGCGCGTACCTTATTGGCGTGCAGATATCTCAAACCTCCCTTTCGGATGCGAACCTCACCGATACACGTCTCTGGCGTGCGTGTTTGAAAGGTGTGGACCTTTTATCAGCCAAGCTCGAAAGCGCGGACCTTACGCAGGCGAACCTTGCGGATGCGGACCTTAGGAAGGCGAACCTTACGAATGCGAACCTTGGGAATGCGAACCTTGGGAATGCGAAACTTACGGATGCGGACCTTACGGATGCGAACCTTACGGATGCGAACCTTACGGATGCGAACCTTACGGATGCGAACCTTACGGGTGCGAACCTCATCGGTGTCATAGGTGTCACACAAGACCAACTTGATCAGGCAACCCAACATCCGGATGGGGGACCGCCAAGGAATCTGCCTGACGGTTTGACATGGGATGAGGATGGTGCCAAGAAAAGGTGGAGAAGCCCTCGGCATGCGTGAGATGCAAGAGCGGGCTACTATCGGTTGCCGCTTCAATGAACGCCTGGAAAAACTCTTCACCCTCACCACACACATGACCGATAAGGAGGCAGCATGACACACCCAACTGCGCCATTGGCGCTTCAGAAGGTGAACTCCGAGGAGCTGTCACCGCAGCAGAAGAGAGCCCATGACTCTCACAAGGAGAAGGCAGCGGCATGGGTGCTTCAGAAGGAGAACTACAGGAAGCTACCATTGCACCAGAGGAGAGCCTATAACTTTTCCATGGTGGCGGCAAAGCTGGCCGACTATGGATACGACAGTGTTCCGTCGTCACCTGACTTGCGCGGGCATGACACGAATTTCATAGCCCGTCATATCGATGGAAAATCCTGTCTCGTGAGGCTCAAAACCCGTGCGACCATCGATCACAAACGTGTGGGCCAGGGGCTCTACATCGCTTTCAGGGATGAGGAGACAGACAAGGTCTATGTCTATCCCCATGACGAGATGGAGAGGCGGATCGTCAAGACCGGTGAAGTCGGCGATAACGAGGCATGGAAAGGGCCTCGATCATATAATTGGCCGACGCCTCCAAAATGGTTGCGCGGTTTGCTTCAGGAATACGAGGTCCGATGACCATGCCATCCGTCTCCCATGACGCTCCCGATGCGCAGGCTTATGGCGATCTCACGTCGCGCGAGAGGGAAAACCACAACTTCAACAGGATTGCCGCGCGCCTGAAGCAGGGCGGCTTCACATGCCATTGGCGGCTCGCTGACGACGGCAGGTGGGCGGATTTCATGGCCAGCCGGATCGACGGCGAGACCTTCCACGCGCTGTCAGCGGCGTCGCCATATACCGACTTCATTGCCTGCCACGACGATGGCAAGAGCTTCCTGAAGGTGCAGCTCAAGGGAGGGCTGGCCGTCAACCGCAGGTATCTGGGAAAGGGCATCCGCATCGCCTTCATCCTGCACGAGCGTGGCCGTGGCGAGCGCGATCGTCGCGAGCACGTCTATGGCGAACAGGGCTGGGGCAAGCATGGCTGGGGCGAGCGCGGCGGTGGGAAGCACGGCGGTGAGGAGACGGAAACAATCTATCTCTACGACCACGACCGGCTTGTCGACCATGTGGAAGCCAGGGGGCTCATCGGTGCCGGAAACCTGGGCTGGCACAGGAAGGGGCTTTGCCGCTGGAACAGGCCGCCCGGCTGGGCAAGACATTATCTGAAAGAGCACAATCTTCTGGAGGCGTTGACGGTTCGACGATGAGCAAGAGCAATCATGTCCCCCCGGTGCATGTCCCCCCGGTGCGTGTCCCTTCGGTGCGTGTCCCTTCGGTCTCCGTGACCTATGCCCGGAACGGCAGGTCCACAAGGGCGAACGAGTTCGGTATGCGGGAGATGCAGGAGCGGGCCTATGAGAGGCGGGGCGAGCGGTATCTTCTGATCAAGTCGCCGCCGGCCTCGGGCAAGAGCCGGGCGCTCATGTTCATCGCGCTCGACAAGCTCGCGAACCGGGATGTCAGGCAGGCCATCGTGACGGTGCCCGAAACCTCGATCGGATCGAGCTTCGGCGACGAGCCGCTGAGCGAGGCCGGCTTCCATGCCGACTGGACCGTCGCGCCGCAATGGAACCTGTGCAATTCACCGGGCACGGAGGGCGGCAAGGTCAAATCCGTCAGCGCGTTTCTGGCAAGCGGCGATGCGGTGCTTGTCTGCACACATGCGACCTTCCGTTTTGCCGTCGAGAAGCTGGGCGTGGAGGCCTTCGACGGGCGTCTGATTGCCGTGGACGAGTTTCATCATGTCTCGGCGAGCGAGGACAGCATTCTCGGCACGCAGATCAACGCGCTGATCGCGCGCGACCGGGTCCATGTCGTGGCGATGACGGGAAGCTATTTCCGGGGCGATGCCCTGCCGATCCTGACGCCGGAGAACGAGGCCCGGTTCGATACGGTGACCTATACCTATTATGAGCAGCTGAACGGATACAGCTTTCTGAAAAGGCTCGATATCGGGTATTTCTTCTATGCCGGTTCCTATGCCGACCACATTCTCAAGGTGCTCGATCCGCAGGAGAAGACGATCGTGCATATTCCGAATGTGAATTCGCGCGAAAGCACCAAAGACAAGCACAGGGAGGTCGAGCACATCATCGACTCCCTGGGCGCGTGGCAGGGGACGGACCCGGCCACGGGTTTTCAGCTTGTGAAAACGGCGGACGGGCATGTGCTCAAGGTTGCCGACCTGGTCGACGACGAGGCGGCGAAGCGCGACAGGGTGTCGGCGGCGCTCAAGGACCCGGCCAACAGGGACAACCGGGACCATGTGGATATCATCATTGCCCTGGGCATGGCCAAGGAGGGGTTCGACTGGATCTGGTGCGAACATGCCCTGACGGTCGGCTATCGCGCGAGCCTGACGGAGATCGTGCAGATCATCGGCCGCGTCACGCGCGATGCCGAAGGCAAGGAGCGGGCACGTTTTACCAATCTGATCGCCGAGCCGGACGCCTCGGAGGCCGCCGTCACGGAGGCGGTGAACGACACGCTGAAAGCCATCGCCGCGAGCCTGCTCATGGAGCAGGTGCTTGCGCCAAGGTTCAGTTTCACGCCGAAGACGACCGAAAGCGGGCCGGTCGAGGGGTTCGACTACGGCGAAGGCGGCTACGACCCGAAAAAGGAGAACATCGGGTTCGACGAGGAACGCGGACAGTTCCGGATCGAGATCAGGGGGCTGACCCCGCCCCGGAGCAGGGAGGCCGAACGTATATGCCGGGAAGACCTGAACGAGGTGATCGCCGACCTTGTCCAGGACAGGACGGCCACCGAGCGCGGGCTTTTCGATGACGAGCTTGTGCCGCAGGAACTGACCCAGGTGCATATGGGCAGGATCGTCGCCGACCGATATCCCGACCTCGATGACGGGGATCGGGAAGCCGTGCGCCAGCACGCGATTGCCGCGCTGACTCTGACGCAGAAGGCGAAGGCTGCCGCCCTTTCGCCTGCCGACGACTCCGCTTCCGACGATGGGACAGGCGCCAACACGGCGCTGATCGACGGGGTGAGGAGGTTTGCCATGGATGTGCGCGAGCTCGATATCGACCTGATCGACAGCATCAACCCCTTCGGGGAAGCCTATGCGATCCTCGCCAAAAGCATGAATGAGGACAACCTCAGGCAGGTCGCCAAGATTGTATCGGTCAGAAAGCTGCGGCTCACGCCGGACGAGGCCCGCGACCTGGCGCGCCGCGCCCTGATGTTCAAGCAGGAGCGGGGGTGGTTGCCGACCCTCAAGTCTGCCGACCCCTGGGAAAGGACGATGGCCGAAGGCGTGGCGTTCCTGGAGAGTATGCGGCAGGAGGCCATGCAGCAGGAGGCGGGCAATGGCGAGACGGTTGGCTGAGGAAGACCGGTTCACCGAGGAAGACGCGGCGCTTCTGACCGCGCTTGGAATCGAGGGCGAGCCCGGGAAGGCGGTCACGCGCACGGCGTGCGAGGAGCGTATCGTCGCGGGGTTCGAGGAGATCCAGCGCTTTGTCGAGGAACACGGGCGTGCGCCGCAGCATGGCGGGGACAGGGATATTTTTGAACGCCTTCATGCGGTTCGGCTCGATCGCATCCGCGCGCTGCCGGAATGTCGGGACCTGGTCGCGCCGCTGGATACGCCCATCGACGACATGGGAGGGCTCACGGGCGCGGCCCCGGCGGCCCAGGCGGATGGGGCGGCGTATGATGGGGCGGATGCGGAGGAGCTCGATGACGATGAACTTCTGGCCGCGCTTGGAATCGCGACGGAAGCGCCAGCCATCGCGGAACTCAAGCATGTGCGTTCGAGCGCAGAGAAGAAGGCCGCCGAAGAGATCGCCAGCCGCGAGCGATGCGAGGACTTCGCGACCTTCAGGCCGCTCTTCGAGCAGGTGCAAAAGGAGCTCGACAGCGGTTTGCGCGAGGCGCGGCCTTTCGAGATGAAGGCGGAGATCGAGCAGGGGCGCTTCTTCATCGTCGGCGGTCAGAAGGCCTATGTCGCGGAGAAGGGCGAAACGACGCTCAACGACCAGGGGCGCACCGATGCCCGCCTTCGCGTGATCTTCGACAACGGCACCGAGAGCGCCATGCTCATGCGCTCGCTCCAACGGGCCCTGAACAGGGACGAGGCCGGGCGACGGCTTACCGAGCCGGCCGCCGGTCCGCTGTTTTCCGACCGAACGGTCGAGGGCGACGAGGCAAGCGGGACGATCTATGTCCTGCGCAGCGGGTCCGATCATCCGCTTGTGGCGGAAAACCGGGAGCTTGTGCACAAGATCGGCGTGACGACCATGAGTGTCGAAAAGCGTATCGCGGGCGCGCATCTTCAGCCGACATTCCTGATGGCCAGTGTCGAGATCGTGGCGAGCTATGCGCTCTACAACATCAACCGGACGAGGCTGGAAAACCTCATCCATCGCATCTTCGAGCCCGCCCGCCTCGAGATCGAGGTCATGGACCGTTTCGGGAAACCGGTTGTCCCGCGCGAGTGGTTTCTGGTGCCCCTGTTCGCAATCGGGGACGCTGTGGAACGGATCAGGGACGGGACGATTGGCGACTATGTCTACGATCCCGCCGGGGCTTCGCTGAAAAAACGGGCGCACTGAAACGGCAGAGCCCCGGCGGATCGCTGCGTTGTCGATCCTCAGGGTTGTCGATCCCCGGCAAGGTCCATCCGCCCCCACCGTCCGGGGGCAGCCGTCGGTGTGGCAGCGGGCCGGGGGTGAGATGCGGGACCGCCATGAGCGATTTCTTGTGAGAAGGGTGTAAAATTCTCTTGACGCTCGGAGCATCCGGGGGCAAATACGAGGCAACAGACCCGCCACGCCTCTCGACGACTGCGCAAAACCTCTTGACAACCCGCAACGGGTCTGTCATGTGCTTTCCAGGTTGTCGATGCGCAACAGGCAGGTTTTGTGCTTGGCGAGACAGGTGTCCGGCGCAATGGGAGCGGCCAGAAAAAGCCCGGAAAACGCCTTGACAGCCAGCGCCTGAATGTGGACCGTGAGCCACGAACAATCACCTGAGACCATGGAAGATCGAACAGATCATGAACAAACTTCTGAATGTTGCCGCAGGCATGTTCCTGCTTGCAGCGGTTTCCGCGTGCAGTTTTTCCGGTTCGAACAACAACAGTCCCACTCCAGAGACCGAGACGACCACTCCAGAGCCCGCGCCCACTCCAGAGACCGAGCCCGTCACTGTCTCCCTTGGGGCGATCCCGCCCGGTGCAGATAATGATGTAACAATCGGCCTGTCACAATACAGCACGGCCGACGATGCGTTGAAGGCGATTGAAGAGGCTATCGGCGACGGTCTCGCAGCCCCGGACGCTCTCCCGCCGATGCAAGGAACCTTGAAGGGGTATGTCAGGGTCGACCTGCCCGACGATCGTGTCCTTGGCAATCTCACAATCGATGCCAATTTCGATCAGAAGACGCTCACAACAAAGGCAAGCGATTTCGTCAGGTTCGACGTTTCCGGCCCGACCCCGGTGGTGTTCAACAAGGAGCTTACGATCATAGAAGCCTCTGGTGAAGGCTCTGATATGCTTACGGGTATGTTCGGACATGAGTTGGATGGGTCTCTCAGCGGTACGGGAACGATCGATTCCACTGCGATGACCATGACAGGCACCTTGGACGGCACCCTGAGTGAAGCCGTCGAGCTTAGCGGTACGCTTGGTTCAGCCGAAGTTAATTCCGTACCTGCTACTTTGGAACACAAGGCCGACCTCACGTTGGAAGGTAACGTGTACGATAACGATGGCCCCTTGCTGGTACACGGAGGCGTTACAGGAAATGTTGTAACAACCGCAAAGGGTGTCACACCCTCCACTGATATCCCAATACGTAGACAACAGATTGAAAGCGACTCTGCTTTCTATGCCACGCAGGATTCAACAATCGGCCTGCCAGAATACAGGATGGCCGACGATGCGTTGAAGGCGATTGAAATGGCTATAAGCGACGGTCTCGCAGCCCCGGCCGCTCTCCCGCAGGGGCGAGGAACCCTGACGGGGTATGTCAGGGTCGACCTGCCCGGCAATCGTGTCCTTGGCAATCTCACAATCGATGCCAGTTTCGATGACGCGACGTTCACAACAGAGGCAAGCAATTTCGCCAGGTTTGACGTTTCCGACCCGGCTGCCCCGACGTTGTTCAACAAGGAGCTTACGATCATGGCAGGCTCTGATATGGTCACGGGTGCCTTCCAACATGTGTTGCAGGGGTCTCTCACCGGTACGGGAACGATCGATTCCACTGCGATGACCATGACAGGCAAGCTGGAAGGCACCCTTCGTGAGCCTGAAAAGATCCGTCTTGACGGTGATCTTCCCAGTGCATTCTCTCCCTCTGCCATCATTAACTTACCCTCTGATGTCGAACACAAGGCCGACCTCATGTTGGAAGGTAAGGTGTACGATAACCAGCGCATGTTGCTTGTACACGGAGGCGTTACAGGAAATGTTGAAACAACCATACGAACACCTGACGCCGGCAAAATAACACAACAGATTGAAAGCTCCTCTGCTTTCTATGCCTCGGCCCCGGCCCCGACTAACTGAACCAATAGGCAGGAATGGGACAAGGCTTCGGGCGGTCCTGCCGCCTGAAGCCTTCCCTTTCCTCCCGACGGCCTCCCGACGGCCTCCCGAGGACCGGGAACGCTCGCCCGGTGCGTCGCGTCCGGTGAGGGGCCGGACCGTCATGCGCCGATCGCCATGCCCGCCTTGAGACCGTCGAGAACGGCTTCTTCGGCCGTGCGCGGCGACAGGGCGTCGCCGATGACATGACGCTCGCCGGGCCAGTCCGCAAGCGCGACCGCGAGGCTGTTCTCAGCTGCCGTGCCCTGCGACAGCACCAGAGTCTCGACGTCCTCGCAGATGACAGGTTCGTCGGTGACCGTGTGCTGAAGATAAACAGTGTCGCGGTCGGCACCGAACAGCCGGGCATAGGGAATCATCTCGACGCCGAGGCGTGAGAGCTGGCCGATCCAGTGATCGCGCACACTGTCCGGAAGGTTCTGGCCGGGCACGATGCCGGTGACCGCCAGGCGCACACGGCAACCGTCGCGCGCGAGCTTTTCGGCAAGGCCGGGACCGATCCAGTCGTTCTTCCAGTCGGCAATGACCACGGAACCGCCGACATTGGCCTCGCCCCGGATGACCGACCAGGCCTCGACGACATGCGCCTCGTCCTCGCCCTCAACCGCCGGACGATAGGGTTGTCCGCCGGTGGCGAGCACCACGGCGTCGGGACCGGCGGCGCGCACCATGGCCGCATCGACCGCGGTGTTGCGGACCACGGCGACACCGGCAAGCGCCATCTCGCGGGCGAGGTTGGTGACGATGCCACCGAACTCGGCGCGTCCCGGCAGGGCCTGGGCCAGAAGGGCCTGCCCGCCAAGCTGCCCCGCCTTCTCGTAAAGCGTGACCGCGTGTCCGCGCTCGGCCAGGACCGCGGCGGCCTTCATGCCGCCGGGGCCGCCACCGACAACCCAGACAGATTTCTTCTGCGCCGCCGGGGCCTTCACGTGATCGAAGGCAAGCTCGCGGCCGGTTTCGGGATGCTGGATGCAGGACACGGGGAAGTACTGCAACCGGTGGGCGACACAGGCCTGGTTGCAGGCGATGCAGGCACGAATGTCGTCGGGGCGGCCATCCCGCGCCTTGGCGGCGAAGAACGGGTCGGCAATCTGCGCACGCACCATGCCAACCATGTCGGCCGCACCGGAGGCCAGGATCTCCTCGGCGCGCTGCGGCTGGTTGATGCGGCCCGTGACCAGCACCGGAACGGAGAGCGCCTGTTTCAGGGCAGCGGCATGGCTTGCGACATGACCGGGTTCGACCGCCATATGCGGAAAGACGTCGATCCAGCCCCGGGCGGTGGCCGTGTTGCCGCCGATGACACTGACGTAATCGGGCAGGCCGAGGGTTTCGAGGTGGCGGCAGATCGCGAGCACCTCGGACGACGCCATCGCGCCGGGTGTCCCGTCGCCATCGGTGATGCGGATGCCGAGGATGGGCGCCGCGCCGATACGGGCACGGACCGCCCGGAGGATCTCGACCAGAAAACGGCAGCGGTTCCCCAGACTGCCGCCATAGTCGTCCTCGCGCAGGTTGGTCCGCGGGTTGAGGAACTGGGCGATGAGGTATCCCATGCTGGCGAGAATCTCGACGCCATCGAGGCCGCCCTCGACGATATGGCCGGAGGCCAGCGCATAGGCCTCGACGAACCCGGCGATCTGTTCCCGGGTGGCCGGGCTCGGCATCAGGCTGTAACGCTCGAACGGCACCGCCGAGGCCGAAATCGCGGGCCGCCGCGAACCGTCGAGGGTGCCGCGCATGGCGGCACCGGGATGGAAGAGCTGCCCCACGATCGTCGTGCCATGGGCGTGGATGCGCTCGGCCAGACGCCGGAAGCCGGGCACGATTTCCGGCCTGTCCGCCAGCAGGTAGCCCGATGCGATGCCGAAGCTGGGATGCATCGACATGCCCTCGACGACAATCATGCCGACGCCGCCCCGGGCGCGGGCCTCGTGATAGGCAATCAGCGGCTCGGCCACCATGCCGCCCTCTCCCATCGACGTCCCGTGGGGCGGAAAGAAGAGCCGGTTGGGGATGGTGTGACCGCGAATCGCGATGGGTTCGAAGAGGTGCGGGAACGGTGTCGCGGTGCGCGTCATGGTGCCATTCCTGTCTTTTCCCTCATCTCCGGTCACTCCCTCATTTCCTCCCCTCATTTCCTCCCCTCATTTCCTCCCCTCATTTCCTCCCCTCATTTCCTTATTGTGTCGTCCTCATCCTGTCATGTACCAATCTGCCGAACGCCCTCTTTTTCGGGATCGGGCCATGATGCCATCCGCGTGGACTTCAACATCGACCGGGCTAACATCGAATGGGCTGGCATCGAATGGGCTGGCATCGAATGGGCTGGCATCGAATGGGCTGGCATCGAATGGGCCGGCATCGACATGGAACGACGTCGCCGCCATGCTCGGCGAGGACGCGCTTGCCGCCCTCGCAAGGCCCGTCGGCGAGGCCTCGGCCCTGCCCAACGCCTGCTACACGACCGAAGCCTGGCAGCGGCTGGAGTACGAACGGTTGTTCGCGCGCAGCTGGTTCGTCGCGGGGTTCACCCAGGATGTGCCGAACGCGGGCGACGTTCTCCCGATCGAGGCCGCGGGCATGCCGCTTGTCATCCTGCGCGACCACAACGGCAGGATCCGCGTCTTCCACAATGTCTGTCGTCATCGGGGCACCGTCCTCGTGCCGGAGCGGTGCAGCGGTCAGCGTCTTCTGACCTGCCCCTATCACGCCTGGACCTACGGCCTTGACGGCAGCCTGCGAACCCGCCCCCATTTCCACGGCGGCGACAGGCACGACACCGCACCGGGGCCCGATGCTCCGGGCCTCTTTCCGGTGCGCACGGAGGTCTGGCACCACTGGATCTTCGTCAATCCCGACGGCAAGGCGCCGCCGCTGGACGACTGTCTGGCACCGGCACGCGCGCTGATCGGCGACTACGACCTCTCGGCGACACGTTATGCCGGCACGGTCCACTTCGAGGCCCGGGCCAACTGGAAGTTCGCGCTGGAGAACTACATCGAGCCCTATCACGTGTTCGCCGCGCATCCCCGGCTCCACGCCTTCGTGCCGATGGCCGAACGCCAGCCGAGCCGGATCAGCGACCATATCATGTGGAACTGCTATCGCTTCAGGAAGGCCGAAGCGGGCCGCGGCGCAGGCCTGCCGCATTTCCCCGGTCTCACGGACGAGGCCGCGCACAAGTGGTTCTGGTTCATCCTGCCCACTGCCTTCGGCTTCGAGGTCTACCCCGATCATGTGGCGAGCTTTCACGTGACACCGCTGGCACCCGACCGGTGCCGTGAACGGATCGACATCTATCTCATCGGCGATGCCGCGGATTCACCCGACCGGGCCGGGCAACGCCAGGCCGTGCTCGACATGTGGAACGATCTGAACCACGAGGACATCGGCCTGATCGAGGGCCTGCAGAAGGGCCGGTCGTCACCCCTGTACGACGGTGGCCGCCTCTCGCCCTACTGGGATGCGGCACCGCTCCACCTCGCCCGCATGATTGTCGAAGGCATGCGCTGACCGCCGCGATCCGCTTCAGCCGCATTGGGCCCTGTGGCGCAGCAGGTGGTCGGCGAGGACGCAGGCCATCATGGCTTCGCCCACCGGGACGGCGCGGATGCCGACACAGGGGTCGTGGCGGCCCCCGACCCGGACGGTCGTGTCGTTGCCGTCGCGGTCGACCGAGCGGCGTTCGTGCAGGATGGAGCTTGTCGGTTTTACCGCAAAGCGCACCACAACGTCCTGGCCGGTCGAGATGCCCCCCAGCACGCCGCCCGCCCTGTTCGAGAGGAAACGCGGGCCGTCGTCACCCATGGCCATCTCGTCGGCGGCGGTCTCGCCGGGTTCGGCGGCAAGGGCAAAGCCCGCGCCGATCTCGACACCCTTCACGGCATTGATCGACATCATCGCGGAGGCCAGATCGCTGTCGAGCTTGCCGTAGATCGGGCTGCCGAGCCCGACCGGAACGCCCGAGGCCTGTATCTCGATGACCGCGCCGACGCTTGCGCCCCGCTTGCGCACGCCGTCGAGGAGGCCTTCCCATCGTTCGGCCATGGCCCTGTCGGGACACCAGAAGGCGTTCTGCCCGACCTGCTCCCAGTCCCACCTGGCGCGGTCGATGGCGCAGGAGCCGATCCGGATGACCGCGCCGCGGATGACGATGCCGTCGCCCAGCAGCTTGCGCGCGACGGCACCGGCGGCGACCCGCATGGCGGTTTCGCGCGCACTGGAACGGCCCCCGCCCCGGTGGTCGCGGATGCCATATTTGGCGTCATAGGTGTAGTCGGCATGGCCCGGACGGTATGTCCCCGCGATCCCGCCGTAGTCCCTGGAACGCTGATCGACATTGCCGACAACCATGGCGAGCGGCGTGCCGGTGGTCTGGCCCTCGAACCAGCCCGAGACGATCCTGACCGTGTCGGGTTCCCTGCGCTGGGTCGTGAAGCGCGACTGGCCGGGCCTGCGCCGGTCCATCCAGTGCTGGATTTCGGCCTCGGTCAGCGCAATGCGCGGCGGTACGCCGTCGATCACGCAGCCGATCTCCGGCCCATGGCTCTCGCCCCAGGTCGTGACCCGAAAGAGATGTCCGAAACTGTTCCCGGCCATGGCCCGTCAGACGGTCGCGATGTCGGGGGCCCTGGGGTTCTTCATGCCCACGATGTGATAGCCGCAGTCGACATGGTGCACCTCGCCCGACACGGCGGTCGAGAGATCGCTCGCGAGATAGAGCGCCGAACCGCCGACCTCGTCGGTCGTGACGTTGCGCCCCAGCGGCGCGTTGAGCTCGTTCCATTTGAGGATATAGCGGAAGTCGCCGATGCCCGAGGCCGCCAGCGTCCTGATCGGCCCGGCCGAGATGGCGTTGACGCGGATGTTCCGTTCGCCGAGATCGGCGGCGAGGTAACGCACGCTGGCCTCCAGCGCCGCCTTGGCGACACCCATGACGTTGTAATGCGGCATCCAGCGTTCGGCTCCGTAGTAGGTCAGCGTCACCAGGCTGCCGCCCTCGGTCATCAGCTCCGCCGCGCGCCGGGCGACCGCGGTGAAGCTGTAGCAGGAAATATCCATCGTGCGCAGGAAGTTGTCGCGGGTCGTGTCGGCATAACGACCCTTGAGCTCTTCCTTGTCGGAAAAGGCGATGGCGTGGACGAGGAAGTCGAGCCTGCCCCACCGGGACGCAACCTCGGCGAACACCGTATCGACACCGGCATCGTCGGTGACGTCACAGTCCACGGTCAGCGACGCGCCCACGCCCTCGGCCAGCGGGATCACGCGCTTGCCCAGCGCATCGCCTTGATAGGTGAAGCCGAGCTCCGCGCCATGGGCGGCGAGCGTGCGGGCAATGCCCCAGGCAATCGAGCGTTCGTTGGCCACGCCCATGATCAACCCGCGTTTGCCTGCCATCAGGGAGCCGGCTTCGGTCATGCGTCCTCGCGTGCGATGTGCCGGGAACCGATGGGAAACCGGCCCCCGCGTTCACCTATCCTACACATTTGCCCATCCTGCACAAAAGCCGGAAACGGGCCAACGAGGAAGCTGGCGGGAAGCCAGCGACGAAGCCGGGGGAAGCCGGTGCGATGCTGCCGGAGTTGCCGGAGTCGGGGTTCCGGCGCGTCCTGCCCGGGCTCAGCCGGGCGTGTTGACGACCTGCCAGGAACCGTCGGGCTGGCGGCACGCGGTGCCATAGGCCTGCTGCGACTCGCCGTTCACGGTCACCTCGGTCTGGTATTCGCGGCAATAGTTGCCGGCCTGGTCCCTGCCCTCGCGGGTCGGCGTGAAACTGCCGTGGTTGCCGGAGTCGGGATTGTTCCACGTCACGGTCCGACCGACCGGAGCGCTGTGGGCGGCCGCCTGGGCCTGCGAGGCATGGGCGCGATCGGCCCGGTCGAGCGACTGGCCGATCTCGTTGCCGAGATAGGCACCCAGAAGACCGCCGGCGACCGACGCCAGGACCTGGCCCGACCCGTCGCCGACCTGTGCGCCCAGCAGCGCACCACCGGCTGCACCGAGCAGGGTGCCCACGGTTTCCTTGCCGCCCGCGCTGTCCGAGCAGGCAGAGAGTGTGAGGGCACCGGCAACAGCCAGCGCGGCGATTCCCGAGGTCGCCATGTGCTTCGACTCCATGTGCTTCGACTCCATGTTCCCCGATCCCATTGCTCTTCCCCTTTGCATGATGTGCATGAACTGTAACCCTTTCATCGGCTTCGTCGTCAACTGTGGCCCTTCTGTGACAGGCCGGAGGTCGGACCATACACGATTTTCGGTTCCGGAACACGGCCCGGGACACAGATTAGAGACAGATATGGATGGGAACGACCGGCGTATCTATAAGTATAAGTGGACAATGAAGACACCGACGACGCAGGCAACGACGACCAACCCTGTGCATCCCGGAGCGCGACGATGACACCTGTCGACGAGCGACATCCCCTCGACGTCTTTTCGGAATGGTATGGCGAGGCCGCCAACTGCGGCTTGCAGGAACCGACGGCCGTTGCGCTGGCGACCGCCGACAGCGACGGCCAGCCTTCGCTGAGGATGGTGCTGCTCAAGGGTTTCGGACCCGACGGTTTTGTCTTCTACACGAATTGCGAGAGCCGCAAGGGCCGCGAACTGCTCGCAAATCCGAAGGCCGCGCTCTGCTTTCACTGGATGCCGCTGGAACGTCAGGTCCGCGTCCAGGGCCGCGTCGAGCAGGTCAGCGACGGGGAAGCCGACGCCTATTTTGCGTCACGGGCGCGCGCGAGCCAGATCGGTGCCTGGGCGAGCCGGCAATCGCGGCCCATGGCAACGCCCCGCGAGCTTGAGAAAAACGTCGCCAGGATGGCGCTCCGGTTCAACCTCGGGAGCGTGCCGCGTCCGCCCTGCTGGTCGGGTTTCCGGATCGTGCCGCATCTGATCGAGTTCTGGACAGGGAAGCCGTTTCGCCTGCACGAGAGAATCGTCTTCTCACGCGACGGCGCCCGTGACGGCACACGCGACGGCGCACATAATGGTGACGGGGCGTCATGGACCGCCGAACGGCTGTTCCCCTGAGATGACCGAACACGGCGAACACGGCGAACACAGCGGGGGCGGGGGCGGGACAGGCCGCGTCGACGCTTCGGGCGCACGGCTGATGCGCCTCGCAACGGGGGCGTCGGTCTCGGTGGCCTGCATCCTGATCGTCGCCAAGCTGGCCGCGGCGCTGATGACGGGATCGGTCAGCCTGCTGTCCTCGCTTGTCGATTCGCTGCTCGATGCCTTTGCCTCGGCGGTCAATTTCATCGCGGTCCGCCACGCCCTGCAGCCGGCCGATCGCGAACACCGCTTCGGGCACGGCAAGGCGGAGCCCCTGGCGGGCCTGGCCCAGGCGGCCTTCATCGCCGGATCCGGCGTCTTCATCGTGGTCGAGGCGCTGTATCGCCTGAGCGACGGTCACAGGGTCGGAAATGGCGAGATCGGTATCGCCGTGATGGTGCTCTCGATTCTGCTCACGCTGGCCCTGGTCGCCTTCCAGAGCGTCGTGGTGAAACGCACGGGCTCGGTCGCGATCAGCGCCGATGCGCTGCACTACCGGATGGATCTCCTGCTGAATGCCGGCGTGATCGCCGCCCTCGTCGCAACGACGCAGCTGGGCCTCTGGTGGGTCGACGCGGTCGTCGCCATCGCGATTGCCGTCTCCATCGCGGTCAGCGCGTGTAAGGTCGCGATGCGCTCGCTCGATCTCCTGATGGATCGCGAGTTTCCCGACGGGGAACGCGAGCGGATCAAGTCCATCGTGTGGAGCCACCCCGAAACCCGCGGGATGCACGATCTGCGAACCCGCAGTTCGGGGGTGCAGCCCTTCATCCAGCTTCATCTCGAGCTTGAGCCGGACCTGTCGCTCGTCAGGGCCCACGCGATTGCCGACGATGTCGAACGCCTGATCGTGAAGGCGTTTCCGGGTGCCGAGGTCATCATCCATCAGGACCCCGCCGGCCACGAGGCACCGCATTCGCCAGTCCAGAACCTCCAGAGTCCGGACCCCCGGAGTCCGGAACCACCGGATCGTGAATGGCCGGGTCGTGGATGAATGCCGCCGGGCGTATGGCCCGGGGCCGGCAAAGGTGCCAGGATGATGCCAGATGAACGGAACCGGGGGAGTGAACGCAACGATGACCATCGCCAGGATTCTGGTGGCCGCCTCAGGCACGCCCGAGGGACGGGGTGCGATCGAGAGCGCCCTGCTTCTGGCCAAACGGTTCGACGCCCATGTCGAGGCCGTCAATGTCCGGCGCAATCCGCGCGACGCCGTCGCCTTCATGACCGAAGGCATGACCGGTGCCGTCATCGAGGACATCATCGTCACCGCCGAACAGGATATCGAGCGGAGGGCCGACAGCGCCTCGGCCGACCTTCATGCCATCGCCGGACGCCTCGGCGTCGCGCTGACGCGGCAACCTGCCCATGGCCATGCCTCGGTAACATTCCGGCAGGACGAGGGCCGCGAGGATGACGTCATCGCCGAACGCGGCCGGCTCTCGGATCTCGTCGTGGCCGCACGCCCCACCGCCGACGGCGACGCGAAGGAAGAGGTCGTGGCCGAGTCCGTGCTGATGGAGTCGGGCTCGGGCCTTCTGCTGGTGCCGCCGGGCATTGTCTCCGACCTCAGCGGCAATGCCGCGATTGCGTGGAACGGCAGTGCGGAGGCGGCCCGTGCCGTCCACCGTGCGATGCCGCTGCTGCAGAAGGCCAGGGAGGTCGCCATCATGGCACCCGAGGAGGGTTCGATGCGCGGCCCCGGACCCGATTCGCTGGCGGGCTATCTGGCGCTCCACAACATCGACTGCCATGTCCACAACCTGCCGACAAACTGGACGAACATCGGCGAGGCGCTGCTCGGGATCGCCCACAACGAGGCGGCGTCCTTCATCGTCATGGGCGCCTTCAGCCAGGGCAAGCTGCGCCAGCTCATTCTGGGTGGCGCAACGCGATTCATGCTCAACCACGCCGACCTGCCCGTTCTCCTTACCCACTGACGACAGTCTGGCACCCCCGCACGGTGTTGAACGCGCGGTGTCGAGATCGTCAACATCCTGTTGAATCCAGCCCCATCCAGCCCCATCCCCAAAAAAATGCGCAACGAGTTTCGGAGGACCCGACAGACACGAAGGCGGACATGAAGACCGTGGTGATCACCGGGGCCAGCCGGGGCATCGGCCACCGGACAGTGATTCGCTTCGTGCGCGAGGGCTGGCGGGTCATCAGCTGCTCACGCGACGACATCCCGCCCGATCGCAAGGTCACCGACTCGCCACACCGCCACATCCCGACGGATCTCGCCGACCGGAAGAGCATCGACGCCTTCGTCACGGAGGCCAACGACTTCATCGGCAGCGGACCGGTCCACGCCCTGGTGAACAACGCCGGGGTGTCGCCGAAAACCAGCTTCAGGGAACGTCTGGGCACGCTCAACGGCGGTCTCGATCACTGGCGCGAGGTGTTCGAGCTCAACTTCTTCGCACCGCTCGTTCTGGCGCGCGGGTTCGCGGCGGCCCTGCATCGCGGCGAAGGTGCCATCGTCAACGTCACCTCGATCGTCGGGCATCGGGTCCATCCCTTCGCCGGCAGTGCCTATGCCTGCTCGAAGGCCGCGCTGTCGGCCCTCACCCGCGAGATGGCGTCCGAATTCGCCCACTTGAGCGTGCGCGTGAATGCCATTGCACCCGGCGAGATCGAAACCGCGATGCTCTCGCCGGAATACGACGATCTCGTCCCGCGCATCCCTCTGGGCCGCATGGGCACGCCCGAGGAGGTCGCCGGAACCATCTTCTACCTCTGCGGTCCCGACAGCACCTATGTCTCCGGGACCGAGATCATGATCACCGGCGGCCAGCATCTGATCTGAGACCCGGCACGGTCTTCAGGCCCGTCATGGCTGGCCCGTCATGGCAGGGAGGGTGGAGCCCCTGGTGCTGCTGGGCCTGCCGTCTGCTCCGCGAGGAGATCCGGCAGGTGTTCGCGGCAGATTCGGGCGAAGGCGAGGCCCATGCGGGTCGGGCGCGAGGCGGTGAGCCGGGCGAGGCCCATATGCATCGCGCGCCGGGGACGGTCGAGCGGCAGGCAGACGAGCGACGAGCCGTCGAGCGCACGATGATGCGGCGCACGCGAGTGGAGCAGGCTGTAGCCGTAGCCGTTGGCGACCAGCCCGCGCACCATCTCGAACGAGCTGGTCTCATAGGCGATCCGGGGTTCGATGCCCGCCTCGGCGAAGACCGAAAGGAAATGGCCCCGACTCTCGGGCAGGCCCAGCAGCACCAGGGGCTCCTCCGCGAGGTCCTCCAGGCGAATGCCGCTGCGTGACGCAAGGCGATGACCGGACGGCAGGGCGATGTAGATCGGCACCGTCACAACCGGCTCGAAGGCGATATCGGCGGCGAGGTTCAGATCGTATGTCAGGGCCACCTCGAAACGGCCCCGGCGCAAGCCGTCCTGCAATGCCCTGAGATCGTTCTCATGCGGCCTGACCCGGATCGCCGGGTGTTCGGCAGCCAGCACACGAAGCAGGCGGGGCAGCACAATGGGCGCGAAGGTGACGAAGCAACCGGCGTCGAAGTCACCCTCCAGACCGTCGGCCAGACCACGCGCGTCCTGTGCCAGTTCCTCGGCGTGAACCAGCAGATCGCGCGCCGCGGTGTGCAGGCGACGCCCCGCCGGCGTGAGCGCAAGCCCCCGGGCATGGTGGCGAACGAAGAGCTGGACGCCGAAGACGTCCTCAAGATGCGCCACGGCCGCCGAGACCGAGGGCTGCGAGACATGGCAGACCTCCGCGGCGGCGTTGACACGGCCCGCATCGGCGGCGGCGACAAAATAGCGCAGGTGTTTCAGTGTGAAGTTGATCATCGGTGGATCATCGGTGGATCATCGGTGGATCATCGGTGGATCATCGGTGGATCGGCGGTGGATCGGCGGTCAATCGGCAGTGAATCATCGAAAGCTATGCAATACGTCGATAGATGATATTTTCCTGTTGCGGGAAGAACAGTCAATCCTGTTCTCATCCTGTTTTCGATTCCTGAGTTCGATTGTGCGTTCGTTTCCAAGTCCGATTGCGGGCCGGATCCGCCGGCCCGACTTCCCGGGAGACACACCATGCTCATGACGGGCGAGCAGTACCGCGAGTCGATCCGTGACGGCCGCGAGGTCTTTATCGATGGCGAGCGCGTCGCCGACGTGCCGAACCATCCCGCGTTCAAGCCGATTGTCGACGTGCGCGCGCGCATCTACGACATGGCGCATGAGGACAGCTTCAGGGATGTCATGGCCTGTCGGAAGGACGGCGAGAGCTGTGCCACCGCCTGGCAGCCGCCCCGCACCCGGGACGACTGGTGGGCCAAAAAGGACTGGGTCCGCATGGTCATGCACGAGATCGGCGGCGTTGTAACCCGCGTCGGCGACGAGACCGTGGGCGAAATGTGGTCGCTGGCCGACGGCAAGGACATCCTGAACCAGGTCGACAACCAATGGGCGTCGAACATCGACAACCATATCGACAAGGTTCTGAAGAACGACATCTTCCACGTCTCGGCCAACACCGATCCGAAGGGCGACCGCTCCAGGGCACCGCAGGATCAGGATCCCGACATGCTGCTCCATGTCGTCAGGGAGACCGACGAAGGCATCGTCGTGCGCGGCGCGAAATACGAGACCGCCGCGGCCTATGCCCACCAGGCCTTCGTCAAGCCGACCATCGCCAACTGGGGCGATGCCAAGCTCTCCGACTATGCCCTGGGTTTCATCTGCCCGATGAACGCGCCGGGCTTGAGGCACATCTGCCGCAACGGCTTCGCCGGCGTGAAGCCGAAGGACGACTATCCGCTGTCGAACGGCTTCGACGAGGTCGATACCCTGCTGGTCTTCGACAACGTGCTGGTGCCCTGGGAGAACCTCCTGTTCTACCGCCACACGGCCGCCGCCACCTTCATCCGCGGCACGCTGCACCGCTACAGCGCCTATATGTTCACGCTGCGCATCATGCACATGGCCGACCTGATGATCGGCACCGCGCTGTTCAACGTGAAGCAGACCGGCCTCGACAAACAGCAGGCCGTGATGGAGAAGCTGGCGCAGCTGGCCTGCTACCGCGAGGGCATCAACGCCCATCTGACCGGCGCCATCGCGACGGCGGAAGAGAGCCCCGGCGGCTTCCTGATGCCGAACCAGTCGCTGCTCTACACCGGCCGCGTGCTGGCCTGCAGCCAGCTGCCGGCCATGATGCACCTCACGCGTGAACTGTGCGGCGGCCAGATCTGCGTCACGCCCGACAGCCAGGCCTTCGCCTCGCCCGAGACACAGGCCTGGATGGAGAAGTTCTACAGCGTCAACGACAACTGGCAGGCCGAGGACCGGCGCAAGCTGCTGGCGTTCGGACGCGACCTCGTGAACTCGGACTACGCCGGCCACAAGGTGACGTTCCAGCTCTTCGCGCAGTCGCCGCCGTTCGCCCATCTGGGCGCGGTCTACCGCAACTTCGATTTCAACGGCCCGATGAATTTCGTGAAGAAGGCCGCAGGCCTTTCCGACAACGTGATGCCGTAACCTGCCGCTCGATTGCAGAGCCCCGGCCTGCTAATCGTGATTCATGGGCCGTGATTCATGGGCCGGGCCTCATGGCGGGAGGGCGGCACACCGGTTCACGGGGCCGGTTCATGACGCAATTCCCGACGCAATTCCCGACGCAATTCACAGGGGGAGAGGACACCATGGCGCACCAGCGCTTCCGCAGGTTCAACACGAAGGACATGTATCCCGAACAATCGCTCGACAACGATCTCTGCATGGTCGTGCGCGCCGGGAACCACATCTTCATGCGCGGCCAGACCGGCTTCGATCTCGACGGCAACTTCCACGGCGTCGGCGATGCCGCGGCCCAGGCCGAGACGGCGATGCGCTGCGTCAGGCACTTGCTGGAAGAGGCCGGCGGGAAGATGGAACATATCTGCAAGGTCACGATCTACCTCACCGACCCGCGCTGGCGCGAGCCCGTCTATAACGTCATCGGCACATGGCTGAAGGGCATCTATCCCTGCTCCACCGGTCTGGTCGTCCAGGCGCTTGCCCGGCCCGAGATGCTGATGGAGATCGACGTCGACGCCGTCGTTCCCGACGAAGCGTAGAGACGGGGCGCAGACAATGACGTTTTCCCTCACCGCGCGCTGCGCACGCACCGGGATGTTCGGTGTGGTCGTCACATCGTCGAGCCCCGCCGTTGCCGCGCGCTGCGCCTGGGTGCGCGGCCATGTCGGTGCCGTCGCCAGCCAGAACATCACCGATCCCGGTCTCGGCCTCATGGGCCTCGATCTGCTCGGGCAGGGTTACGGTGCCCGCAAGGCCATGGAGATCATGGTGGCTGCCAGGGAGTACAGCGAGGCCCGCCAGCTCGCGATTGTCGACCGGCTGGGCCACACAGCCCATCATTCCGGCTCCGGTACGCTTGGCACCAACAACGTGGCGCAGGGCGAGAACGCTGTCGCCGCGGGCAATCTGCTCTCGACCCCGAAGGTTCCCGTCGCGATGGTCGAGGCCTTCGAAGCCCATGCCGACGATCATCTCGCCGAACGCCTGCTCAAGGGCGTCGAAGCCGGTCTCGATGCCGGCGGCGAAGAGGGCGACGTGAAGTCGGCCGGCGTGACGGTCTGCCACGAACACGACTGGCCGATCTGCGACCTCCGCGTCGACTGGCACGACGAACCGATCGCGGCGTTGCGCCGCGTCTGGGACGTCTACCGTCCCCAGATGGACGCCTACATCATGCGCGCGCTCGACCCACGCGACACACCGAGCTACGGCGTCCCGGGCGATCCCTGACCGGCTCTGCCGACGGGCGCAACATCCGACCCGAGGCCCGGAAAACCGCACCGGAGCGGCCATGCGCCCGGCCGCCCTCCCGGAGTCGTCAATTGTCGGGGTGTCCTGCCGGGTCACGGCGATGGCGGGCACGCCGGACGGCGGCCAGCTCCTGACGCACCCGGTCGATATCGCGGTCGAGCCAGGCGAGGAAGTCGGGGTGTTCGCCGGCCATGCGCCGGCGCAGGTCCAGCAGGCGGGCGCGTTCGCCCTCAAGGCCCTCGATCAGAAGCTCGACCTGAAGGGCGCGCCGGTCCTCGTCGAGCAGGTGGATGAAGCGCATCCTGAGCGCCATCAGAAGCCTGGCATATGCGCCCGAGGGTTTCACGGCTGTCTGCAACAGACGCCAGAGCTCGCTGCGCCCCTCGTCGGTCGGCACGATAACGACATCTCCGGGCACATCTTCGGGGTCGTCGGCCTGTTCGGCTATCGCGATCAACCCTTCAAAGCGCAGGAGTTCGATCGACGACGACATGACGTCGACCGGTGAGCCGCCGTAACTCGCCGTGAACAGGCGGACCTCGGTGGCGAGCGCGCCATAGGTCATGCGCCCGCGGCAGACCAGAATGCCGAGCGCGGCCAGGCGCAGGGCTTCGGCGGGCATGAGGGTGCGGTCGCGCTGCATGACGCCATCCTAGCGCGAGGCCCCCGCCAGTCTCAACTGACAGTCTCAACTGACAGTCTCGACGCCGGGCTGGCGAATCGTTTCACCGGAGAGCGGGGCGAAGAGCGGCCGGAGGACAGGGCGGCTCCCATCCGCCTCCGGCACCGGCCTGCCGGGACATGTCCACGGCGCGGGAGATGTTCGCGACGTGTTGACGACTTGACGGAGCCCGTCCGGTCCGGACATATGCGCCAGCTGCCTGTGCACGGCAAGACGGCAGTGCGGCCCCGTATGCCATCCCCAAACCGCCCAAGGGAGACCATCCATGGACATCTGTGCGCTCGGCGAACGTCCGCCGCTCGGCGAGGTTCCGGAGAAAATGCACGCCTTCGCCGTGCGCCAGAACCGCTTCGGCGAACCGAGGGACGCCTGGCAGCGCGAGATCCTCGACGTTCCCGACATCGGGCCCGGCGAGGTCCTGATCTACAACATGGCGACCGGCATCAACTACAACAACGTCTGGGCCGCGCTCGGCATCCCGCTCGACGTCATCGCCGTGCGCCAGAAGCAGGGCGAGCCCGAGGACTTCCACGCCGGTGGCTCGGACTGCGCGGGCATCGTCTGGAAGGTCGGCCCGGAGGTGACCGAGGTGAAGCCCGGCGACGAGGTTGTCGTCCACTCCGGCTGGTGGGAGCCCGACGATCCCTGGGTTGTCGCGGGCAAGGACCCCATGCTGGCCGAGAGCACCCGTATCTGGGGCTACCAGACCAACTACGGCAGCTATTGCCAGTTCGCCAGGGCGCAGGCCCATCAGTGCCAGCCCAAACCCCGGCACCTGTCCTGGGAGGAAGCGGGCTGTTACCTGCTTTGCGCGTCGACGGCCTATCGCATGCTGATGGGCTGGGCGCCCAACACGGTCAGGGAGGGCGATGTCGTCCTTGTCTGGGGTGCGGCCGGTGGCCTCGGCAGCTATGCCATGCAGATCACGAGGGCGCTCGGCGGGCGCGCCGTCGCCGTGATCTCCGACGAGGACAAGCGGCAGTTCTGCCACGATCACGGCGCGGTCGGCGTGATCAACCGCAACGACTTCGATCACTGGGGCAGAATGCCCGATACCGACAGCCCGGAATACGGCACCTGGATGAAGGGCGCGCGCGCCTTCGGCAAGGCGATCCGGGACGCGGTCGGCGAGCGTGTCAGCCCGGAGATCGTCTTCGAACATCCCGGCGAGTCGACACTGCCGACCTCGGGATTCGTCGCCTCGACCGGCGGCATGGTGGTGATCTGCGCCGGCACCACCGGCTACAACATCACCATGGACCTGCGTTATCACTGGATGCGCCAGAAGCGCCTTCAGGGCAGCCATCTCTCGAACGACGAGCAGGCCGCAGCGGTCAACCGGATGATGATCGAGGGGAAGATCGATCCCTGTCTCTCGGCGACCTACAGCTTCGACGAGATCGGCCACGCCCATCAGCTGATGCGCGAGAACAGGCACCCCTATGGCAACATGGCCTGCCTTGTGAACGCGACGGAAACCGGACAGGGCCGTTCCTGATCCGGGAATCCGTCAGTTTTCACGCTCGTGCGATAACATCGCTGCGCAATTTTTTTGCACCGGGGTGCCGCCCTTTTTCGCATCGGGCCAGAGTCCGGATCGTCCGACCGTCATGAACCGAAACCCATGAACCGATACCCGGTGAACCGACATCCATTGAACCGACATCGGGGCCTTGCCATCGCTCTTGCGTTGCTTTTCGGTGCGGCGGAGGTCCGTGCCGATCATCTCTCGGGCTGGCAGGCGATCGGTGAAGGAGCCTATGCCGCGGCGCGGGCGGCCTGGCTCGACGATGCCCATGCCGGCGATATCGACCTGCAGTTCAACATCGGGCTGCTGCATGAATCCGGTCTCCTCGGCGAGGTCGATCACGAGGCGGCCGTGCGCTGGTACCGCGCCGCGGCAGCGCGCGGCCTGCCTGCCGCGCAGGACCGTCTAGCAGGCCTTGCCATGCGCGGCGCGGGCATGGAAGCCGACGCCGCCTTCGCGGTCGATCTGCTCACGAAGGCGGCCGAGGCGGGTTATGCGCCGGCACAGAACAATCTCGCCGTCGCCCACGAGCTCGGACTGCACCTGCCGCAGGACGCCGATCTGGCCGCGCTCTGGTATCGCCGGGCCGCGGCCCGGGGGTTGCCGGAAGCGCAATACGCTCTGGGGCGCCTCCTCATGGCCGGCGGGCACGGCTCTGGCAGGCGCGACTTTGGTGGGCGCGACTTTGGTGGGGGCGCGCCTGGCGGGCGCGGCTTTGGTGGGCGCGACTTTGGTGGGGGCGCGCCTGGCGGGCGCGACACCGAACAGGCGCTCGCATGGTATCGCGCCGCCGCGGACGCCGGCCTGGCCGAAGCGGAAAACAACCTGGCGCTGATGTACGAACGTGGCGAAGGCGTGCCCAAGGACCTCGCCACCGCCGTTTCCTGGTACAGGCGCGCCGCCGACAAGGGGCTTGCGGTCGCCCAGAACAATCTCGGCATCATGCTGCAGTACGGCAGGGGCGTGGCAGTCGACCCGGTCGCCGCGGCCATGCGGTATCGGGCGGCCGCGATGGGCGGCGATCCCTTCGGGCAGATCAACCTCGCCAATGCCTGCGCGAACGGTCTCGGCGTCGCGCAGGACTTCGCCGAAGCCTATGCATGGATTCTGCTCGCCCGGATATCGGACGACGCGGAGGCGCGCGCGACCGCCGCCGAATACGGCCGCCGCCTGTCCCCACGGCTGACCGCCGACACGCATCGCGAGGCCATCGCGCGGGCCCAGGCACTGCGCGACGCGGTGGCCGACGAGGCACTGCGGCGAAGCGGCGAACGGCTGTGGCCGATGGCCGTGGAGGACATGGGCTCGCCTGCGGCCGCAGCGCAACGCCTGCTCAAGGTTCTGGGGTATCTCTCGGGGCCGGTCGATGGCATCGCCGGCCCGGCGACGCTGGCATCGGCACGATCGTTTCAGCGCGACCGGGGTCTTGAGGCCGACGGTCGGATCGGTGACGATCTTGTTGCCGCGCTCGCGGAGGTTGCCGCCCGGCGCGCACCGCGGGGCGTCGCGCCCGACAACACATCCGGGGGATAACGGCACGATCCACCCGGCGATCCGCTCCGGACGCCGGCGACACCGGAGACCGCGATGCCCGGAGACCGCGATGCAAGACATAACCCTGCGCTATCTCAGCGGCCATGACGTCGCCGCGCTCGCGCTGACCTGCGACGAGATCCTCGATGCCATCGAGGCCAGCCTCGCCGCCCAGGGCCGCGCGGAGACCGTCGTGGAGCCCCGTATGCACCTGGTCGCCGACAAGGCGTTTCGCGGCCATTTCAACGTCCTGCGCGGCTATATCGCGCCGCTCGGCGTGGCCGGCGTCAAGGTCGTGAGCGACTATATCGACAACTGGCAGCACGATCTGCCCTCGGAGATGGCGCTGGTGAACCTGTTCGATGCGAGGACCGGCACCCCGCGCGCCGTCGTGGACGCCACGGCGATAACAGAGATGCGCACCGGCGCGGTCACCGCGATCGGCGCAAGGTATCTCGCCCCGTCCAGGCCCAAGCGGCTGGGCCATATCGGTGCGCGCGGCACCGCCTACTGGAATGTGCGCCTGCTCGACCACCTGTTCGATTTCGAGGAGATCCGGGTTCATTCGCGGCGTCCCGAGAGCCGGAACGCTTTCGGCAAACGGCTCTCGAACGAGCTCGGCAAACCGGTGATCGTGACCGACGACTGGCAAAGCTGCCTGGAAGGTGCCGACATCATGGTCGAAGCCTCCCGCCTCGACGCACCGCAGCCGCTCTTCCGGACATCGTGGATCAGACCCGGCGCGCTGGTCATCCCCTATGGCACGGTCAGCGCCGTCGAGGACGACCTGACGGATGTCATGGACAGGATCGTGGTCGACGACTGGGGGCAGTGCCTGATCGGGCCGTTCGGCTGTCTCAGACGCCACATCGACTCGGGCAAGGTGACGCAGGAGACCATTCACGGCGAACTCGGCCAGATCTGCGCCGGCCTCAGGACCGGCCGCGACAGCGACGACGAGACGATCCTTCTGTGGCACCGGGGGCTCTCGACCTCGGACATCGCCCTGGCCTGCGCCATGCTGGAGAAGGCCGAACGTCTCGGGATCGGCCACACCCTGCCCTATGCCTGATCGCCCGGCGCCTGCGGTTCACGCCCTGCCCTCGCCTCCGTCGTCCTCGAGATGCGACACATTGCCATCGGCCGACAACAGGATCGCGACGGGCCGGGTCGCCTCGAACTGTGCCATCACGATCATGGCGATCACGGTGATCGGCACGCTCAGGAACATGCCGATGACACCCCAGATGCTGCCCCAGAGCGCGAGCGAAATCACGATGACCACAGGGCTGATGCTGAGCGAACGGCCCATCATCCGCGGTTCCACCACGTTGCCCGTGACGATCTGCGTGGCACCCAGAAGGCTCGAGACGACGATGAAGGGCACCCAGGGATCGGCGAACTGCACCAGGGTCAGCAGGGCCGGGAAGACGATGCCCAGAATCGAGCCGATGGTCGGAATGAAGTTGAGCAGGAAGATCAGAACGGCCCAGAACTCGGCCAGATCGACACCGACAGCGATCATGACGAGGTAGGAGATGCCGCCCGTGGCGGCCGACATCAGCGTCTTGACCCGGATGTAGGTCCTGACGTCGGCGTTGATGCGGTCGAGGATGCGGCGGACACGCGCCACCCTGGCCGGATCGCCACCGACGAGCGCGTCGATCTTGGCGCCGAAACCCTTCTGCTCGACCAGCAGGAAGATGACATAGACCAGGATGATGCCGACATTGCCTGCGAAACCGGCCACGCCGGAAGCGAGCTGTCCCGCAATGTTCCCGAGGTCGATCTGTTCGCGAAGCTGCTCGACGGAGGGCAGCCGATTGACCCCGAGGAACGCGATGAGCTCTCTGAAGACCCGCTCGAGATTGGCCTGATAGAGAGGGGCCGCCCCGACCACGTCGTTGATGTTGCTGCGCGTCAGGTCGACGAAGGCCGCCAGGACCGCGACAAAGGTCAGGATGGCGAGGGTCATGCCCATCCAGCCGGGCACGCGGTAACCCCATGTCCCCAATTGGCCGTAAATACGGGCCAGTGTCGCGATGAGATACCAGAAGACCAGCGCCACGACGAAAGGCAGGATCAGCGCCCGACCGACAATCAGAAGGTAAAGGGTCAATCCCGCGATGGCGGTGTAGAGCGTGAAGCTCAGGAGATTCATGACGTGTCCGTGCGGCCCCCCGTGCGGCTCCCGAAAACCACCGTGCCCGAAAAACCCTCGCGACCGAAAATCGTGATGTCATCATCCCCCAGGGATCGCGTGCCCGCAACGTGCGTCTTCGGCGGGCGTCTTCGGCGGTCCCGCACCGGTCGACGTCGATTCCGGGGCTTCGGAATGACACCGGGCGGAATGACGTGACGGGCGCGGCATTTGCGTAACACGGTTGACATGAGGCGACATGCTGAAAGAATGGGGGTCAAGGACAGTCTCGGTCCTGCGCCGGGGCGGTTCGCAACCAAGGGGCAAAAACGCCAAACGGAACGCCAAACGGGAGGAGTAACCTCATGGCAGAGCATACCTATTTCAAGACGCTGCAGGAGCAGCTGGCCTCCGGCCGGCTCGATCGCCGCGAATTCGTACGTTATTCGGCCCTTCTGGGTGTGTCGGCCACCGCAGCCTACGCGGTTGCCGGCCGGATCGTCGGCGAGGACTTTGCGCCGAAGGCCCAGGCTCAGGACATGCCGATGGGCGGCACGATGCGGATCGCGATGCGCGTCTACGTTGTCGACAGCCCGCACACCTTCTCTTGGATCATCGACTCCAACATCGCCCGCCAGGTCTGCGGCTATATGACCCGTACCGGCACCGACAACGTCACCCGCCCCGACCTGGTCGAGAGCTGGGAGGCCAGCGACGACCTGATGACCTGGACGCTGAACGTGCGCCCGGGCGTCAAGTGGCACAACGGCCGCGCCTTCACGGCCGAGGACGTCGCCTGGAACCTGAAACGGGTGCTCGATCCGGAGACCGGTTCGTCGGTGCTCGGCCTGATGAAGGGCTACATGATGAACGATGACGGTTCGGCGATGTGGGACGCGAACGCCATCGAGCTCGTCGATGACACCACCGTGCGGCTCAACACCCGCTCGGCCAACGTCGCGATCCCCGAGCATCTGTTCCACTATCCGCTGATGATCATCGATCCGGCCGAGGACGGCGTCTTCGGTGTCGGTTCGAACGGCACCGGTGCCTACACGCTGGTCGAGCACGTCGTCGGCGAGCGCTCGGTTCTCGAGAACGCCAACAACGCCACCTGGCACGGCGAAGGTCCGTTCCTGGATCGGATCGAGTTCATCGATCTCGGTGACGATCCCTCGGCCGCCATCGGTGCCATTGCGTCGAAGCAGGTTCACGCGGTCTATGAGGGCGACATCATCCAGCTCGATGCCTACAAGGCCATGCCGCACGTGGATATCAACCCGGCCACCACGGCGCAGACGGCCGTTGCGCGTATCCAGGTCGACACCGCGCCGTTCACCGACCCCCGCGTTCGCAAGGCCATGCGTCTGGCGATCGACACGCCGTCGATACTCGAGGCCGCCCATCGCGGTCTTGGCTCGGCTGCCGAGCATCATCACGTGGCCCCGATCCATCCCGACTATGCGCAACTGCCCTTCATGGCCCGCGATGTCGAAGCCGCGAAGGCGCTGCTTGCCGAAGCCGGCCATGCCGACGGCATCGATGCCGAGATCACCTGCAAGAAAGACCCGGCCTGGGAGCTTCTCGCGGTTCAGGCCCTGGTCGAGCAGTGGAAGGAAGCCGGCATCAACGTGGACATCAACGTTCTGCCGTCCGACCAGTTCTGGGAGAGCTGGGACAAGGTGCCGTTCGGCTTCACCCCCTGGACTCACCGTCCGCTCGGCTTCATGGTTCTCGGCCTCGCCTATCGCAGCGGCGTGCCGTGGAACGAGACGCACTATGCCAACCCCGAGTTCGACGCCAAGCTCACGCAGGCTGAAGGCCTCCTGGATATCGACGCCCGCCGCGAGGTGATGGCCGAGCTCGAAACGATCATGCAGGAAGACGGCCCGATCGTTCAGCCGCTGTGGCGCGCGATCTACAACGTCTCCGACAAGCGTGTTCAGGGATACATCATGCATCCCACGAGCTACATCTTCGGTGAGACCCTGGCGATCGATTCCTGATCGACAGCTCTCTGCTCGACAGATCGAAGACACACCGTTGCCCGGAGGGAGCCGCAAGGCTCCCTCCGTTGCTTTCGGTCAGGGGATGTGGCGACAGGTGTCGAGATCGATCCGCCCTTCCGGATCGATGGGGACATCCTCGGCCTCAAGCAGGTCGCGCTGTCGATCGGCGCTTTCCGGTGCCCGGCCGCCACCCTTGCTGATCATTCCCTGCGCGTTGACGACCCGCCACCACGGTACGCCGGGATCGTTGCAGGACGACAGCGCATAGCCGACCCGGCGCGCCCGGCGCAGGTAGCCCGCCGTCTTCGCGACATCGCCATAGGTCATGACCGACCCGGGCGGAATGGCCCGGATCACGGCGTAGTAGGCCTCGTACTCCTCGCTCGCCATGGCTCAACCGATCGTCGCCAGGACCGGGAAGGTCTCCAGCAGCCGGAAGGCAAGGTCGGACAGATAACCGGTCAGCATCGCGATGCCCATCAGCACGAGAATGACGCCGGCCCCAATCTGAAGGCGATGGCCGATCCTGCCCAGACCGCGCATGTGACGCAGGAAGAAGCCGGTGAAACCGGCGGCGAGCAGGAAGGGCACGCCGAGGCCCAGCGAATAGATCGCCAGCAGCGCCATACCGCCACCCACGGTGTTGTTGACGGCGGCGACCGTGAGGATGCTGCCCAGGATCGGCCCGATGCACGGTGTCCAGCCGAAACCGAAGGCGGCACCGAGAACACAGGCGCTGACCGGCCTGCCGCCCGGCACATTGAGGTGGAAGCGCATGTCGCGCTGCAGAAACGGCAGCCGGAAGACGCCCATCGTCACGAGCCCGAACAGGATCACCACCACACCGGCAATCTGCAGCAGGAACTGGCCGTTGCGATGAAGCAGGCCGCTGACGGCCGTGGCGCTGGCACCAAGCAGAATGAAGACGGTCGAGAAACCGAGCACGAAGAGGCTGCTCAGGGTCAGCACCATCATGCGGCGCTTCGCCGCGGCCTCGGACTTCAGATCGTCGAGCGATTCGCCGGCGATATAGGACACATAGGCCGGGACCAGCGGAAGAACGCAGGGCGAAAGAAAGGAGATGACTCCCGCGGCAAACGCGGCGGTGATCTCGATGCCGTGGATCTCCATGCAACAGCCCGCGTCAGTCGGCGGATGCCTGCTCCACCGGATCCAGGCGTGCCCGACGCGCCGCATCGGCGAGCGGCAGGATCACGGCCAGCGCGGCCTCGCCGTCCCATTCGGCATCGCCCACGAGATGGGCCAGGATCCGGCCCTCGTGATCGATCAGCAGCGTGGTCGGGAGGCCGAAGACCCGCAGGGAGCGGGAAAAGTGCATCCGGGGATCGCGATACATCCCGAGATGCCGCAGATCGAGACGTTCGTAGAAGTCGGCAATCTGCTGCTCTCCGCCCCGGTCGACCGACATGGTCACCACAACGAGGTCGTCCCCGCCGTAACCGGCAGACAGGCGATCGAGCGACGGCATCTCCTCGATGCAGGGCGGACACCATGTGGCCCAGAAGTTGAGCACCACGGCCCTGCCCTCGAACATCTCCATCGTCGCCAATTCGTCACCGGCCGTGAGAAACTGACCGTCCGACACCGCCCGTGGCGGGTCGAGCCAGACGAGATCGGGCAGGGCCGCATCCTCGTCGGCAACGACGGGCGCCGTCATGAAGACCAGCGCCAGCGCAACATGAACCATCCGCATCATGTCCTGAGCTCGTCGATCAGGGGCAGGATCGTCTGGCTCCAGCTCTCGGGCGAGATCGGACCGATGTGTTTGTAGACCACCTTGCCGTCAGGCCCGACGACGAAGGTCTCGGGCACACCATAGACGCCCCAGTCAATCCCGGCGCGCCCGGCGATATCGGCGGCCGTGGCATCGAACGGATTGCCGTGACGCGCAAGCCAGTTCGCCGTGTCCTGCGGATCGTCCTTGTAGGCGAGCCCGAAAAGCGCAACGTCCGTGTTCGCGGCAATTTTCATCAGCAGCGGATGTTCGTCGATGCAGCTTGTGCACCACGACGCAAAGACATTGACCAGGGTCACCTGGCCTTCGAAATCCGCCGCCGAGAAGCCGGGGCCATGGCCGTCAACAGGCGGCAGGGCGGTCTCGGGCGCCGGAGCGCCGATCAGGACCGACGGCACCAGGCCCGGATCGCGGCCGAGGCCAAGTGCCAGCGCAACGGCCAGCACGACAAACCCGATCACGGGAACGGCAAAAAGGAGGCGTCGGCCGCCTTTGCCCGTCGTCTGCCGTCTGGTTGCCGAACCGGTGGTCTCGCTCATATGTCCCTGCCTGTCGGAGCGATAACGTGGCGTTCGGTCTTCCGCAATGCAAGGCCATGACGCCGGCCTGACACGAAGGTGATGCCGCGCCCGGCGCCCGTCAGGTCCTGAGGCTCCCGGTAAACCGGTTGATGCGGCGGCAGGCCTCGGCCAGGTCCGCGTCGGGTGCGGTCAGCGACAGGCGCACGAAGCCCGTTCCACCGCTGCCGAAGCCCTCACCGGCCAGCAGCGAGACGCCGGCCTCTTCCAGCAGGCGGAACGAAAAATCCTGCGACGACAGCCCGCTCGCGCGGATATCGATCATCAGGAAGCAGGTTCCCTGCGGACGGATGACACGAAGCCGGGAATTGCCCTCAAGCACGTCGCAGACACTGTTGCGGCGGGCCTCGTAGTGCGCTCGCATCGCATCGATCTCGGGGAAGTCGTCCGTGAACGCCGCTGCCACCGAGGACTGGATGAAGGTCGGGGGGCCATAGTGGATCGCCAGGCCCAGGTGGTACATGTGACGGGTGAAGGCTTCGGGTCCGACGGTCCAGCCGACGCGCCAGCCTGTCATGGCATGGGACTTGGACAGGCTGTTGACCACGATGGTGCGCTCCGCCATCCCCGGCAGGGCCGCCGGCGAGACATGCTCGCGACCGTCGAAGAGCGTGCGGCTGTAGACCTCGTCCGAGATCAGCCAGAGATCGTGTGCCTTGCAGATCTCGCCCAGTGCCTCAAGCTCCTCGCGCCCGTAAGCTGCGCCCGTCGGGTTGTGCGGTGTGTTGATCATGACGGCCCGGCTCGCCGGTGTCACCGCGGCCTCGATATCGGCCGGATCGAGATGGAAATCGCGCTCCGCACGCAAGGGCACATCGACCAGTGTCGCGCCGGTCGCATGAACCACCGATTCATAAGTCACGTAGACCGGCTGCGGCACGATCACGGCGTCACCGGGCTCGGCAACGCACATCGCCGCACCGAACAGCCCGCCCTGCGCACCAAGTGTGACGGAAATGTTCCCGGGCCCGACCTGCTGGCCGGCGTGGCGGGTGTGGTAGGCCGCAATCGCCGCCTTGAGCGCCGGTCCGCCGTCGGTCGGACCGTAGTGCGTATCGCCGGCGCGAACCCGGTCGAACATGGCATCGACGATCGAGGGCGGCGTAGCGAAATCCGGGTCGCCGATGCTGAGGATGACGACATCGTGCCCCTCGCGTCGACGCTGCATGGCGCGGGCATGGATTTCCCAGGCGCGTGCGCCTTCGTTGGCGAGACGATCGACGATGGCGGCGTAGCGCATGAAACCCCGGAAAGACGAGACCCCGGAAAAGGAAGGCCCGGAAGGAGAAAGCGCGCGACACCAGAGGCCCCACGCGCGACATTGTAACCGGTTGGACTCAGGCTGTCAGCAACAGCGCCGAATCGTCGTCCCACGTCAGCCAGACCTTGTCCTGCCTGTCGGCGTCGACCGCACTGAGCTGCCGCTGGGCATTCTGCGCGGCAACCGCAATCGGGGCATCACGCCCGTCGACATGCACATAGTAATGGCTGCGATCGCCGAGATAGGCCGTCGCCTGCATCGTGCCCTCGACCACATTGGTCGGCACGTTGGGCTGCCGGAAGGTCAGATTGAACTTCTCGGGCCGGATCGCCACGGTCACCTGGCCCGAGCTTGGCGGCTCGGACGACGCCGTCGAGTGCACGGTCCCGAGACCCTCGGCATCGACGACCGTGCTCTCGCCTTCCCTGCCGCGGATGGAACCCTCGAAGAAGTTGATCGTGCCGATGAAGTCGGCCACTTCCTTGACCTGCGGAACCTCGTAGAGGCGGGTCGGGGAGTCGATCTGAAGCACCTTGCCGAGCGACATGACCGCGATGCGGTCCGACATCGTCATGGCCTCTTCCTGATCGTGGGTCACGAACACGAAGGTAATGCCGACATCGCGCTGCAGGGCGCGAAGCTCAAGCTGCATCTGCTCGCGAAGCTTCTTGTCGAGCGCACCGAGCGGCTCGTCGAGCAGCAGCACCTTGGGCTTCTTGATCAGCGCCCGGGCCAGCGCCACACGCTGCCGCTGGCCGCCGGAAAGCTGATGAGCGCCACGCGCGCCATAGCCCGGCAGCTTGATCAGCTCCAGCATCTCGTCGACCTTGCCGTCGACCTCGGCCTTGCTCAGGCCCGACTTGCGCATGCCATAGGCGATGTTCCTGTGAACGTTGAGATGCGGGAAAATGGCGTAGTTCTGGAACACCATGTTGACCGGCCGCTGATGCGGCGGCACACCGGCCTGCGGCTGGCCGTCGATGTAGATGTTGCCGAGCGTCGGCTGTTCAAATCCGGCCAGCATACGCAGAAGCGTGGTCTTGCCGCAGCCCGAGGCTCCCAGGAGCGAGAAGAACTCGCCTTCGCCGATGTCGAAGGAGATGTCGTCGACCGCCTTCACACTGCCGAAGTGCTTCGAGGTGTTCTTCATCGAAATATAGTCTTCACGCGCCATGAGCACCCATGTCCACTGTTGTTGTTGCCACCGGTCCTGAACTGGTCTCCAGAGGTTTTGATCCGATCGGTTTTCGGGCCGATCAGATTGCGGCACCGCTCTGCGGTCCCACACCGCGCCGGCGCACCACTTCGGCGAACGTCACGATAAAGAACGAGAACACGAGGATACAGGCACCGAGCGACAGCACCATCGGCAGGCGGTTCGGGAAGCGCAGCTGGCTCCAGATGTAGATCGGAAGCGTGACCTCGTTGCCGGCCAGGAAGAAGGCCAGGATGAACTCATCGAACGAGATCGTGAAGGTCAGCAGCACACTCGCCAGGATACCGGGCCAGGCGAGCGGCAGGGTCACGCGCCAGAAGGTCTGGAACGCGCCCTCGCCCAGATCCAGCGACGCTTCTTCCAGGCTCTTGTCAAACCCTTCCAGGCGCGACATCAGAACCAGCATGGCGAACGGCACACCGATCAGCGTGTGCGCGAGTCCGATCGTGAAGAGCGAAAGCGGGAGGCCGAGCAGGTTCGTGATGACCAGCAGCGCGATGCCCAGGATGATACCGGGAACGACCAGCGGAAGCATGATGAAGCTGGTGAGCGGACCCTTGCCGGGCATGTAGTAGCGCGTCATCGCCTTGGCTGCGAAGAGGCCCAGGAAGGTCGAGAGCAGCGCAACCGTGAGGCCGACCTTGACGCTGTTCTCCAGCGCCCGCAGGAGCGCCGGGTTGTCCATCATGTCGCCGTACCACGCAAGCGTGAAGCCCTTGAGCGGGAACGTGACATAGATCGAGTCGTTGAACGAGAACAGCGGCAGGAACAGCACCGGGATGTAGAGGAACGCGAGATACCACACCGCGTACAGGAACATCGGCGCTTCCGAGGTCCAGTGGTAGCCCTCGTGCTTCGACTGGAAGAACTGCGGCGTCTCCTCGCCGCGCGTGTCTTCCGCGGCCTTCCGGGCCGTGATGTTGGAGGCGGTTGCGTCGGTCATGACGATTTGGCCCTCGCGCGGGTCGTCGAGACAATGAAGGTGACCACCAGGAGTGCAATGAGCATCATCGAGATCACCGAGAGCGCGGCACCCATGGGCCAGTTGTTGGCCTTGCCGAACTGCGACTGGATGATGTTGCCAATCATGATGCCTGTCGTTCCGCCCACCAGTCTTGGCGTCACGTAGTCACCCACGGTCGGAATGAAGACGAGCAGTCCGGCGGCAATCACGCCAGGCAGCGAGAGCGGCCACGTGATCCGCCAGAAGCGTTCCGTCGGGGTATCGCCGAGGTCGGTTGCCGCTTCGAGCAACGATCTGTCGATCTTTTCCAGCGATACGTAGATCGGGAGAATCGCGAAGGCGGCCCAGGCGTGCGCCAATGTGAGCACCACCGCCGTCGGATTGTAGAGCAGGAACTGCAGGGGCTCGTCGATGATACCCATGCTGATCAGGCCGGAGTTGATCACGCCGTTGAAGCCAAGGATGACCTTCCACGCGAAAACGCGAAGCAGATAGCTCGTCCAGAACGGAACCGTGATCAGGATCAGCCACACCAGCTTGTTTTTCGTCACCTTGAAGGCGATGAAATAGGCCATGGGGTAGGCTAGGAGCAGCGTGATGAAGGTGCAGAACAGGGACATCCTGATCGACTTCATCATGAGCGCGATATAGATCGGCTTCTGGAAGAAGGCCTCGTAGTTGGCCAGCGTGAACGTCTTGTCGATGTCGAGATAGTTCTGCGTCCAGAAGCTGTACGAAAACAGCATGAACAGCGGCAGACACATCAGGCAGATCATGCACAGCAGCGTCGGCGTCATCAGCGTGTAGCCGCGCACCCATTCGTGTTTCAGGAACAGCGCGCGGGCCCTGAAGCCCGGCGACATCTGCTGTTCCGCATAGCCTGCGCTGACGCCCCGCGTTTGATCGGTCATGCCCCTACCCCATCATGTCCCCGGCCATCATGTCCCCGGCCGGTCGAGCGGTGACGTGCAGACCTCCCGAACGCCTGTCGTCCCGCACATCCCGGATCGTCTCTCTTACACAGCAGACCTCCATATGGAAAGCATGTTGACAGCCTGGCGCACGGTTGTGATCGCCATTGATTGTCAGACTGGGCAGAAACTGAACGGAGCGCGGCATCGACCGCGCCCCGTTCATGTCCATACGACTGCTGTCCATACGACGATGAGCGATCAGAGACCGATCTTCACCTCGTCGAACATGTTGACCATGTTCTCCAGCACCTGCGGGTCGTAGGGCTGGAACATGATGCCCTTGTCGAGCATCTCGATCGGGTTGCCCGGGAAGCCGAGCGACGCGACCTTGTCCGGATCGGAGATCTCGAACGCCACGCTGTTCGAGTGACCGTAACCGTATTCCTCGATAAGGAAACGGCCGGCCTCGGGGTCGAGCCAAGCATCGAGGAACGCGTAGATCAGATCCTCGTCGGCCTCGCCGCCGGCGACGATCGAGAGACCGCACAGCCAGTTCAGGATGCCTTCCCTGGGCACGGCATAGGCCACCGGAACGCCCTGATCGAGCAGGGTCTTGACCGCCGCGTTCCAGGCATAGGCCGCGACCAGCTCGCCCGTGGCCATGGCGTTCTCGATCTCCGTCTGGTCGTTCCAGTAGAAGCGGACCATACGGGCCTGCTTCTCGACCAGCGGCCGAATCTCGGCCAGCATCTCATCGGTCATGTTGAAGCTGTCTTCACCGAAGCCGTGGCAGAGGCCGGCAACCAGGACCGAGACCTCGGAATCGACGCTCGAGAGACGGCCCTCGTAGCGCTCATCGAAAAGCATGCACCAGCTTTCCTCACCCTCGTAGAGATCGGTGCGATAGATGATCGAGCTGTTGCCCCAGTCGACCGGCAGCATCATCGTCTCGCCGGCAGCGTTGACGGTGGAACGATGGCCGCGCAGACCCTCGAACACGTTCTCCCAGTTCGACAGGCGCGACGTGTCGATCGGCCGGAGAAGTCCGCCATCGGCCATACGGCCCCAGGTGTCGGCGCAGGGATGCGTGATGTCGGCCGGGAAACCGGCACGGATCTTGACCGCCATTTCCTGCTCGCTGGCGAAGAACGAAAACACGGGTTCGCCATGTTTCTCGAAATACGACGGATAAAGCTCCGGAATTTCGTAGCCGGACCACTCAAGGACCAGCGGCTGCTGTTCTGCGCGCAGGCCCCGCGGCGACACGCTCATCGCCGCGACACCCATCGTGCCCATCACGCCCAGGGCCTGACGCCGGCTCAGTTGGCCGGTGAACAACTTGTCCTGGAACTCGTTGATACCCATGCGCTTCATGATTCACTCCCCGGAAGTTGACGCCACAGGGCGTCCATGATCGTTACGAACACGTGGATCGTTACGAACGCGGGCGCATGAAACGCTCACGTACGGAACATGATCTCATCCTTGCAGCATTCCCGCACGAAGGAAAGCGTCGCCGCGATCACAATTCCGCAACGGCATCAGGCGCAATGGCATCGGAGAAAAAGCGCTCGTGGTCGGCGCGTGTCGCGGCAGCGACACATTGAGGATGATCTCCGATTCGCGGAGATGAGGAATTTCTGCCTGATTCCGGCTTTGTCGGGTTGACAGTCGCAACACGGGCGACCATCTGGATGGCACTCGTTGCCACAGAGTGCCAGCACATTCCGGCAACGTTGTTGAAAACCGCCAGTTCGAAGGAGAGTGGCTCATGGGTTTCAGGCCTTTGCACGACCGCGTTCTCGTCCGTCGCATCGACGGTGAGGACAAGACCGCGGGCGGCATCATCATCCCGGACACCGCCAGGGAAAAGCCGATGGAGGGCGAAGTCGTCGCCACCGGTCCCGGCGCGCGTGACGGCAGCGGCGCGGTTCAGGCGCTGGACGTGAAGGCGGGCGACCGCATTCTGTTCGGCAAGTGGTCCGGCACCGAAATCAAGCTGGATGGCGAAGAGCTCCTGATCATGAAGGAGACCGACATCATGGGCGTCATCGCGACGACCAGGGGCAGGAAGTAAGCAAGGCTCCGGCCCGCTTCCGCCCAATCACAAGCATCTGCACAAGCATCTGCAAGGAGAAACAAGCACTATGGCTGCCAAAGACGTGAAGTTCAGCGCCGAAGCCCGCGCGCGCATGCTGCACGGTGTCGACGTTCTGGCTGACGCGGTCAAGGTCACGCTCGGCCCCAAGGGCCGCACCGTGGTCCTCGACAAGTCGTTCGGCGCACCCCGGATCACCAAGGACGGCGTGACCGTCGCCAAGGAGATCGAGCTTGGGGACAAGTTCGAGAACATGGGTGCCCAGATGGTCCGCGAGGTTGCCTCGAAGACCAACGACGTCGCCGGTGACGGCACCACCACCGCGACCGTGCTCGCCCAGTCGATCGTGCGCGAGGGTGCGAAGGCGGTTGCCGCCGGCATGAACCCGATGGATCTGCGCCGCGGCGTCGAGGCCGCCGTGTCGGCCGTGGTCGACGACCTCGACAAGCGTTCGCGCAAGATCAACACCGAGAGCGAGATCGCCCAGGTCGGCACGATCTCGGCCAATGGCGACGCCACCGTGGGCGACATGATCGCCAGCGCCATGCAGGCCGTCGGCAAGGAAGGCGTGATCACGGTCGAGGAGAACAAGGGCATCGACACCGAGCTCGAGACCGTGGAAGGCATGCAGTTCGACCGCGGCTACATCTCGCCCTACTTCGTGACCGATACCGAGAAGATGATCGCGGAGATGGAAGACCCCTTCATCATGCTGCATGAGAAGAAGGTCGGCAACATGCAGGCCATGCTTCCGGTTCTGGAGCAGGTCGTGCAGTCGAACCGTCCGCTCGTCATCATCGCCGAGGATGTCGAGGGCGAGGCTCTGGCCACGCTCGTCGTCAACCGCCTGCGTGGCGGCCTCAAGGTCGCGGCATGCAAGGCGCCGGGCTTCGGTGATCGCCGCAAGGCCATGCTTGAGGACATCGCGATCCTCACCGGCGGCCAGGTCATCAGCGAGGACGTCGGCATCAAGCTCGAGAACGTCACCATCGACATGCTGGGCACGGCCAAGCGGGTCGACATGACCAAGGAGAACACGGTCATCGTCGGCGGCGCGGGTGCCAAAAAGCAGATCCAGGGCCGTTGCAACCAGATCCGCCAGCAGGCCGAGGAGACCAGCTCCGACTACGACCGTGAGAAGCTGCAGGAGCGCCTGGCGAAGCTCGCCGGCGGTGTTGCGGTGATCAAGGTCGGCGGTGCCACCGAGGTCGAGGTGAAGGAGCGCAAGGACCTCGTCGAGGACGCGCTCAACGCCACCCGCGCGGCGGTCGAGGAAGGCATCGTGCCGGGCGGCGGTTCCGCTCTGCTCTACGCCATCAGGACGCTGGACAAGCTCAAGCTCGATGACTCCGACCAGCAGGTCGGCGTCGACATCGTGCGCAAGGCCATCCAGGCCCCGGCACGTCAGATCGCCGAGAACGCCGGCTTCGACGGTGCGGTGGTTGCGGGCAAGATCCTTGAGAGCAAGGAAAAGAACGTCGGCTTCGACGCCCAGTCCGAGACCTACAAGGACCTGGTCAAGGCCGGCATCGTCGATCCCACCAAGGTCGTGCGCACCGCGCTGCAGGACGCCGCTTCGGTGGCCGGTCTGCTGATCACGACCGAGGCCATGGTCGCCGAGAAGCCCAAAAAGGACCCCCCTGCCATGCCGGCCGGCGGCCCCGACATGGGCGGTATGGGTGGCATGGGTGGCATGGGCTTCTAGAGACCAGCCGATCTCCCACGGTGACCCGAAAGGGCCGCGGTTCACGCCGCGGCCCTTTCTTTTCCGTTCGTCCCGGCTTACGGCAGAATCCCACAGAATTCCCTTGACGATCCACTTTTGGAGCGTATATGTTGGGTTCGTTCAGAATTCGTGGTCGAGCGGTTAACAAGCACTCGATTGCACCACATTGAAGCGCGTCCTACGGGGCGCGTTTCCTTTTTGTCGCCTCGTGCCAGACCAGCCTTGCGCCGGGTCCGCTGTCGGGACAACCTTTGCCGAGGTGACCGGGCACACAAAATGCCTGGACTCGTCAGTCCCCCCCCCCGCGCGACCCCGCCCGCGCGTTGCGGCTTGACCCCGAATTCTGAACGCCTAGACTGCATCAGTACGGCGGTCCTCGATCGACCATGTTGCGGCTTGACCCCGAATTCTGAACGCCTAGACTCCATACCCGGGTAAGCCCTTGATTTTACAGGAGCTTACCCGGGTTTGTTTTGCTCTGTTCCAGAATGAACCCATCAAAACAGGACCAGTTGCTGGGGGTTTTTCCGAGGGCCCCTGCGGCCCTGATCCGAGAAGTGAACAATATCGCGATACTGCCGGTCGGTGAAGTTGAGGATCTGGACATCGCCGGCAGAAGGCAGGGAGCGCTCGATCCTGTTGACCCTTGCATGAAAGGCTTCCTTGCCATTGACGAAGCGGGCATAGACGGAAAACTGGCTTCGCTCGAAACCCTCGTCCAGCAGGAAGTGCCGAAACGTCGTGGCCGCCTTGCGTTGCTGTTTGGTCTCGATGGGAAGGTCAAACATCACAAGCATCCACATGAGACGATATCCTGACAGAATGTCGGACTTGCGGGTCATCGTCCGAGCCCCGCCAGTGTGAGCGCGCCCGGTGGACTGGGGAGAACCAGCGCCAGTTTTCCGGTCTCGAAACTCTGTCCCAGCGAGGTCGCCAGCTTTGTGAGCGCAAGCGAGACCGGTGTCACACCGTCGCCAAGCGGCAGATCCGTGCCGATCAGGCGTGCCAAAGCCTGCTTTGCCGCAGTGTCGACCTCGGTCCCACGGTCAAGCGCAAGATTCCGGGCGGCGCAATCCACCAATGGGCGGAAGGGTTCCATGAGATCGTCGGCCAGAGCAAACGCATTGCCTCTGTTTGCGTGGTGTATGCCGATGGATGGGTGCAGTCCTGCACCCACCACGGCACGGGCTGTGGCGGCGCGCAGGACGGTATAGCCATAATTGAGCAACGCATTGACGTCAGAGGCCCCTGGATCGCGCCGGAACGCCTTGCCCATCATGCACGGCCAATAGGTGCGGGCCGCCTGTGCTTCGATATTGGTGCTGTCGCCCGAGGTGACCTTGCGGACCATCATGCGCAGCGGGGCACCGGATTCTCCCATGGCTTCCAGGGCGGCGGCCTGCATCTCCACCTTCGCGATGATGACCTTCTTCCAGGCTTGTTTCATCAGGGGCAATCGGGCATGCCACTGAGCTCGTATCCGGCCACCTTGCGCATGGTGCCCTTCCAGAGGCATGAGCACGGAACGCGGCGCATGATTGGAACCGCACAACACCACCGGCACGCCCCGGTCGGCCAGTTCCGTGAGCAGCGACGTGGACCAGGTGGTGCCATGCGCATGAACGATCACACCCGCGATCCGGTCGAGTGGGGTGCGCCCGATTTCAGCTCCTCCCTCCGAGACCGTCAGGAAGCCTCGCAGCCGCGCCAGGTGCCGTCCATCGGTTGCAATGTCAAGGATCTGATCCAGATCGCGCTCCCGTGAACCTGAGAGAAGCCTCAGTCCATCGGATGCGTCGGTCCGGGATCCCGCACGCGACCGATCTCATCGACAAGGACCCTGCGGAGGCGGGCTTTCAGAATTGAACTCGGACCCATTCGAATAAACCGGAAATCGTCATCCCTGTCACGATTTCGCGCATCCGCATTCGCTTCAAAATGGGCTGCGAGAACAACGCCATCGGAAAGATTGAATTGCTGAACATGGCAGATCAGCGTTTCTCCATTCCTTTCGATGGCCACCATATCGCGTTTGAACAGTCGCAGGAGCCGCTTTGCCGCCGGGTGCGGGCGATCGACAGCGTCACCATGCGCCTCAAAGGTTGTGACGATCTTGGCCTTGGGTTTGCCGTCCGGCATTCTCCAGACTTCGTAACAGTGATTGCTGTCACCCTTGTAGGCCTTGTAGGGTTCTCCCTTCCTGTCCCTGATTTCTACCCGCGCGGACGATTGCAGGCTTTCGATCAGACGGACATGACGGATTCCCCGATAGGGGTTGGGCTCGCCGTTCGGCAGGTGATCGGACGCGGCAAACGCCGCCAGCGCGGCCTCGATGTCCTTTTTGTCCTCCCTGCCCTTGATGACCTCGGAGAGCAGTGACTGCAAATAGGGGTCGCGGATGCGCTTGCCCATTGATGTCCTGGCAATATCGTCGGACGTCAGCGACAGGAGTGGTTTGCGGCTGACCACGCTTTGCTCGTCCACGATACCGTAAGCGGTATCGTTGTGGAGTTGACCGCTGGTGCTGTCTTGTCCCCGCTTTTTCGCCGAGGGATCAATACGCCCATGATCGGCGCGGTGGCTGACGATGATCCTGTTGAGCTGGTTGCGAACATCCCCGCGAAAGCCCTCCCAGGGTTCGGGCGTGGTTCTTGCCACCTCTTCGGCGCTCAGGCCATCTCCTTCGCCACGCCTTGCCGCATCGCTGATCTGCTTGATCAGACCCCGATCCGTTGCGGCAATGACAGCCGCATCGATGGCATGATGTCGGTGATCGGTGCGGTTTTTGGCCTTGGCCGCGCCCTTGTTGTGATCCGGCAGCAGGCTGTTCAGGCCCCAATGCCGCCGCAGCATCTCGGTCAGCCCAACCCAGACATGCCCCCCTTCGGTATAGAGGGCATCCAGATAGCTTCTGGCAATGCGGGACAGGTACTGCGTATCCACCAGCGCCCGGTCAAGAAAGTCGTTTTCGCCCTCGAATCGTTCCATCGCGTCCGGAGCAAAGCGCCAACGCTTGTTTTTGGGCAGATGTTCGAGGTTGGCGGCGATCATGTCCCACCGTGGCGTTTCGCCCCAGACCTCCCATGGGGTTCTGTTCCCTTTCTCCCGGTTGGCTTCGCGCAGACACAGGGTCCGGTTGGCAACGCTGTCATCCAGCGTGCGGGAATAGGGCAGGATGTGGTCCACATCGCAGCTGCCGTCAAAGACCATGGTGACACTGATCGGTTTCCCCGTGTAGGGGCAACAGCGCGGGCCGATTGCCGGCCCCAGCTCCTCATAGAGCCGTAACAGCATCCGATTGGCACCGCTATCCGCCTGGCCAAGCTCTTCTTCCAGCGTTTTGCTGCGCTTGCGGGCTGCCTCGGTGTTTGTCTTGATGCGGTTCTGTGTGTCCTTCTTCTGCTTGTCGGATTGTTTGAGGTCCCGGGCCAGTTCCACCACGATCTGATCGGGTTTCCCGTAGGTGGCGATGATCCTGTTCACCAATCGCCGCAACTGGTTGAGACCGATATGCACGGTAGGATTGGTAATCCGCCCGAAGCGGGTGATGTCGTCATCCCCGGGCTGCCCCGAGCCAGGGATCACATGCCGATCAAGAATTTCCCCATAATAGGGCAATTCATCCAGAACCTCGCCTGTGCGGTGATCCGAGTGATGCCAGCCACAGGATTTGACAGCCTGATCATACGTCACCACATCGGCTTCCAGCGCACCCAGAATCTTCCGCGAAGCCGTTTCTCCCAGGCGTCCATATCCCTCCGGCAAGGGCGCATTTGCAGTGGCCGAGGCGTGCTCCTTCGTCAATCCATGAGTCTTGACCAGCCAGGCGACCAGACATTTGTGATCGGCCTCACTCTGCACCTCGCGAAGACGTCGGATCACCTCCCACTGCGCGTCCAGATCCAGGTCTGACCACCTCGGTCCAAACCTGTCGGGGTGGCTGAGGCTGGCCCGCACCGGGTCACATGCAATGGCGTCACGTGCGATAGTTTCCAGCGTAAAGCGCTCATCTGGCGCAAGCTCGATGACCTTGCCGAGCTGATCGAGGGTCAACTTCATCGATTTCAGTGATTTCGTCGCCTTCCTGTTGTCCAGTGCGTGAATGATCCGATCGCGCTGTTCCAGTGTCAGGGACCGTTTCGCACGCCCGTCGGCCGTGACACGCAGGTTGTTCACCGTTTCATGGAGCACGCGCCGCTGGGTCAAGGGGTGTGCCTTGGGAAGCCGCCTCTCATCGGACGGAACACCATGCTGACCGGAAAAAAGGCACAGCCCGACAGCCGGCTTCTTCAGAGGGCGCTGATGGAAGATCGTCTTGAAGAGAGCTTTTTTCAGATCATCCGTCAGAACATCCGGATGATGTTTCACTTGCGCATCCCAGAGTTCCCTGAACTCCTCCTCCAGGTGCCGCCGGTCCGGATAGAAATCATAACCTTCTTCTTCTTTCTCTGCATCGCCCCGCCGAGCCATGCTCGACCGGGTACGCACGGATTTTGTGCGGCGGTCGTCAGGCCGGGTTCCGTCCTCGCCCGGTTCTTCTGGCTCTCCGCTGCGGCGCATGTGAAGGAACTTGCCATAGGTTCGGGCCTTATTTTTCTTTATCTCCTCATCCAGCCGCTTCGTGGCCGGCTTGATTTTGCCGCTTTCATTATCGCCCCGATCCGTCTTGCGGTTCGACTTGAAGCCACGTCTCTGATTGAGGTGAAAAAGCGCCCGGCCCAGATGTGCAAGCGGAAGCTTCTTGTCCAACCCCCAGGCGCGCAACGCGTAAGGGTCCAGCAACGCAAGAGCCTCAAGCGCCTTGGCCGCCTCCCCTCGGTCCGCGTCGCCAAGTTCACCATCAAGCGCCTCAAGCACCTCAAGCGCCTTGGCCGCCTCCGGGCCGTCAGGCATCAGCCCGGCCTCGGATAGTTTTCGCATGAGAGCCGCACCGCCCTCGGCGCCGGGGTAGAGTTGCATCGGTCCGGCCTTGGACAGTTTTCGCATGAGAGCCACGCCCTTCTTGACCCCCTCCTCGCTGATCGAGAAGGCCAGTCCGGCCTTGGACAGCTTTCGCACGAGAGCCGCACGGCGACGCAGATAGCGATCCCGCCTGCGTCGCATGGAGCGGGCTGCACGCCGGTCAACAGCCAGTGACGCACCGGACTTCGGGTCACGACCGTCAGAGAAAATCCTCACACCCCCGTCCATGACGTCGGTTATGCGATTACCGTCGGTCGAATAAAGCCACCAGCCAATGGAATTTGTGCCAATGTCAAGTCCGAGACGGGTGAGGTTGTCGGTGTTCTGTTCCATCCCTTTACTCTATTGGCACGACCTGATCGCCACAACCTGAAATGACAATCGAACAAACATGTCCGACGGCTCACGGCCGACGGACACAGCCCCGGCACCGCACGCTATCCCATAAACTCTTTCCGGAGAGCCGGAACCCGCCATGCCGCTTGTTACCCCCGAGACCCTCGACGGGACCCGCTGTGTTGATCATGTCAACACATCCCTGAAAAACCCGAATAGACCCTGATCTGACCACCACTTTGCACAAAGAGTTTCGCATCTCTCAACGAGACGCTCTTCGCTCAAGGCGCACGCTTGAGCCGGTGCATCAGGCTCGAGGTGTCCCAGCGGCTGCCGCCCAGGCACTGGACTTCAGCGTAGAACTGGTCAACGAGGGCAGCGACAGGCAGCAGTGCGCCGTTGTTCCTGGCTTCGGTGATGGCGATGCGGAGGTCCTTCCTCATCCAGTCGACAGCGAAGCCGAAGTCGTACTCGTCCCGGCACATGGTGGAGCCACGATTGACCATCTGCCAGGAGCCCGCCGCACCCTGTGAGATCACGTCGATCACCTGGTCGCCGTCGAGCCCTGCGCGCTGGGCGAAGTTGAGGCCCTCGGCGAGACCCTGGACGAGACCGGCAATGCAGATCTGGTTGGCCATCTTGCAGAGCTGGCCGGCGCCGACTGTGCCCATCAGCGTGACGGCCTTGCCGTAACACTCCATGACCGGCGCAGCACGGTCGAACTGGTCCCGGTCACCGCCCACCATGATGGTGAGCGCACCGTTCTCGGCGCCCGCCTGACCGCCGGAGACTGGCGCATCAAGGAAACCAATGTCCCTGGCGCTGAGCATCTCGGCCATCTCGCGCGCGATGTCAGCCGAGGCGGTGGTGTGGTCGACAAAAATCGCGCCGTCGCTCATGCCGTGCATGGCACCGCTCTCGCCCGCGATGATCTCACGCAGGTCCGGGTCGTCGCCGACGCAGGCAAAAACGATCTCCTGGCCCTCGGCGGCTGCAGCCGGTGTCGCCGCATGGCTGCCGCCGTGCTCCCCGCTCCACTGCTCGGCCTTGGCCGCAGTGCGGTTGTAGACCGTGACCTCATGCCCCTTGGCAGCCAAGTGGCCCGCCATCGGATAACCCATTACACCCATACCCAGAAACGCCACCTTCACGGCTGATCTCCCCTCACGCGTGTCGGCGCTATCCTAACCATCAGGGCCGTGGATGACCACGGCGCCAGAACCTGGAATTGGGCGCCTCAGCCTTGCCTCAAGCGCCGTTCCGAGTATGCTCCGCGCAACGACGTTTCCGTGGAGACAGACTGATGCTGGGTATGCTGGTTACCTCCCTTGCGTTTTTCCTGATGGGCCTGATGGGCCTGCTCATCGCAGCCGGAGCCAAGGACGGCCCGGCGCAGTTCATGGGCATCGGGCTGATACTGTTCGCCTGGTTCTTCATGGTCGCTTATCACGGCAAGCGCGCCGAAGATCAGGTGCGCGCCAGGAACGGGCACTGATTCCCGCGAGCCCGTGAGGCTGCACCGCCTCGCTTTCCACGTCGTCGTCGCAGCCCTTGTTGCCTGTGGGACACCTGTCGACGCGCAGGTGGATGAGACAGCCGCCCCGCAAGCCAACGAAATCTACGTCGAGAACACGGCGACCCAACGCCTGACATTCGGCCTTTCCAACGACAACGAGGTCTGGAGCCGGTTCAAGCTCGACTCCGGCCAAGTCGCCGTGTTCAGCGGTGCGGCCGACTGGTACTTCCTGATCCTCACCGACGGCGTCGAACTGCGCTACCGCCTGAACGAAGCAGGCAGCTACCGCCTCTTCTGGAACGAGATCGACACGCGCTGGGATCTGATGACCTGCTCGGAACCGGCTTGCGGCCACCTGCAATAGGGCGGCACGCGGTCCAGCCGTCACAGGATCGCCGCATTGCCGCCGCAACGTCAGCCCGACGCATGGACCGGAGACCGCCGATGCCCCCGTTGAAGGGCTGCCTCATCGCAGCCGCTATCGCCTTTCCGCTTTCGTTTCAGCCGGCCCTGGCAGAAGAGGATGACCCCTTCGCCATGGCCAAAGAGACCATGAAGCGCCTGATGCTGACGCTTGAGCTGCTGGTCGCGGGGATCCCGCAGTACGAGATGCCTGAGGTTCTGGAAAACGGCGACATCATCATCCGGCGCGTGAATCCCGAGGCGACAGGCGACAGCAACGACGACGGCGTCACCGAAGAAGAGATATGAACGCCCGATGACGCCGCTCGGCCTGGCGTGGTATCAGCCGCGCCATGCTGACGATCTCCAACATCACGGTGCGGCTGGGCGGCAAGATTATCCTCGACCGCGCCTCGGCTTCGATCCAGACCAAGAGCCGGGTTGGGCTGATCGGGCGCAACGGTGCTGGCAAGTCGACTCTGATGAAGGCGATCGCGGGTATCCAGGAGGCCGACGACGGTTCGATCGGGATTCCAAAGGACATGCGCATGGGCTATGTCGCCCAGGAATCGCCGGGCGGCCCGGACAGCCCGTTCGAGCGTGTTCTTGCGGCCGATACGGAACGCGCCCGGTTGCTCGCCGAAGAAGCAGAGACCGACGATAGCCATCGTATTGCCGAGATTCACGAACGCCTCAATGCGATCGACGCCCACAGTGCGCCGGCGCGCGCCGCCCGCATTCTGGCGGGTCTCGGTTTCGACGAGACTGACCAGCACCAGCCGCTCGACAGCTTTTCCGGCGGCTGGCGCATGCGCGTCGCACTGGCTTCGGCGCTGTTCTCGGGCCCGGAGCTTCTTCTGCTCGACGAGCCCTCGAACCACCTTGATCTTGAGGCGGCGATCTGGTTCGATTCGTTCCTCAAGACCTACCGCGGCACGCTGCTGGTGATCAGCCACGAGCGGGACCTGCTCAACAATGTGGTCGATCACATCCTTCATCTGGAAGGCGGCAAGGTGACGCTCTACGCTGGCGGCTACGATGCTTTTGAACGGCAGCGTCGCGAGAGGCTCGACCAGATCGAGGCAATGCGCAGCAAGCAGGATCGCCAGCGCGCACATCTGCAGGCCTTCGTCGACCGTTGGCGCTACAAGGCTCACACCGCACGGCAGGCCCAGAGCCGTCTGAAGGCGCTGGTGCGCATGGAGCCGATCGCCGCGGCAGTCGAGGATTCGAGCTTGTCGTTCGAGTTCCCTGATCCCGCCGAGCTCCGCCCGCCGCTGATCGTGCTCGACGGCGCCGCCGTCGGTTACGGCGACGGTCCCGTGCTGCAAGGGCTCAACCTGCGTTTCGACCCAGACGACCGCGTGGCGTTTCTGGGCCGCAACGGCAACGGCAAGACGACCCTCGCGCGGCTGCTCTCCGGTCGCTTGGCCGCGATGACGGGCGGCATGAATGCGAGCGGCAAGCTGCGGGTCGGCTACTTTGCCCAGCATCAGGTCGAGGAGCTTGAACCGCAGGACACACCGCTGCAGCACATGACCCGGCTGATGCCCGACGCAAAGCCCGGCGCCGTCCGTGCGCAGCTCGGCCGCTTCGGCTTTTCCGGCGACAAGGCGGAACTTGCCGTACGCCACCTTTCAGGCGGCGAGCGGGCAAGGCTGGCACTGGCGCTGATCACGCGCGAAGCGCCTCACATGCTGATTCTCGACGAGCCGACCAACCATCTCGACGTCGATGCCCGCGAGGCCCTGGTGCAGGCGCTCGCCGGCTATGGTGGCGCGGTCGTGATCGTCAGCCATGATCGCCATCTGCTGGAGCTGACGGCCGACCGGCTGGTGCTGGTGGCCGACGGCACTGCGAACGATTTCGGCGGCAGCCTCGACGACTACCGCAATCTCGTCCTCGGTCGTTCGGGTTCGAACGACAACACAGACACCTCCGACAAAGCGGCACCGAAGCTCAGTCGCAAGGATGAACGGCGACGCGCCGCCGAAGCGCGCGAGAAGACGCGCACTCTGCGCAAGGCGGTCGAAAAGGCCGAAAACGAGGTCACCCGGCTGACCGATCAGCGCAGCGATATCGACCGTGCATTGTTCGATCCGGCCAACCACGATGGCCCCGAAACGAACCTTGCCATGACCGATCTGATGAAGAAGCGAGCGAGGATCGAAGAAGCTCTGAGCGCCGCCGAAGCTCGCTGGCTCGAAGCCCATGAAGCGCTCGAGGCAGCCGACGCCGCCTGAGACGGAGCCTCCTATGGCCACAGTTGCAGTTCGCCGTGCCCTACATGCCGATCCACAACCGTATGTGCATCCTCGGGTTCGTTGCCCGACGGCACCGAAGTGCAGATGCTCTTTACCCAGCGTCTCGTGCCCAACCTGCTCGGCAACGCCAGCGAGGTTGGCAAGCGTATGGTGCCGCCCCGGGCCGCGACGCCCTCGGCAGGAGGCTCTCTCCCGGGACCGGTAGAGGGTTGGGGTGAGGGTAGACCTCGCACGACCAGGCGAAGCTGAGTCCCTGCTGCGCACCGGCGGTCTCCACCGCCTGGATGCCTTCGGCCATCACCTCCTGCCCGATCCCGTCGCCGGGTATGGAGGCAATCTTCAAATCGCTCACGCCTGTCCCCCGCCTGTTCGAAACCTTCATAGCCCGTTCTTGCTCGCGCGTGCTTCCGGCGATAGAGCAGTACCATGAGCGACACTCCGGTGATCAACCCTGATGCCACCCGTCCCATGCCACGTATCAACACCGTGGCGATGGCATCGCTCTATCGCTGGGAGGTGCGGCGTTACCTCAAGGGCTGGCAGCATTCGGTCGTCGGACCGGTGGGCACGACGCTGCTGTTTCTGGCGATCTTCGGGCTTGCACTCGGCGGACTGCGCGCCGACGTCCGCGGCATCCCCTTCACGCACTACGTCGTCTCCGGTCTCGTCACGATGGTCACCGTCCAGACGTCCTACGAGATGACGGCCTGGGCGACGATCGACTCCAAGATCCGGGGAACGCTCGCAGCGCTGCTCGGGGCTCCGTTGCGTCCCATCGAGCTGACCGCTGTCTTGCTCGCCGCCGGCACAACAGCCGGCCTTGCGACAGGCACACTGGCCTTGATCGGGCTCTCGCTCTTCATTCCGATCGTGCCGGCGTCAGTCGTTCTGATGATCGTCTACGGCGTGCCAGGCAGTGTTCTGGGGGCTGCGACCGGCCTCGCGACCGGTTTCTGGGCCACCAGATTCGACCACGTCGGCAATATGGCGGGACTGGTTGTCGGACCCCTGATCTTTCTCTCCGGCGTCTTCTTTCCAATCACGGCCTACGGCTGGGGATTCGACACCCTGGCACGCCTGAGCCCGGCGTTCTGGATCATCGACGGTGTGCGCAACGGCCATGTCGGCGTCGCAGAGGGAACGGTTCTCTCAACGCTCCTGCCTCTGATGATCGTGACGGGACTGATGGCCTTGCTCTGCCAACGCATCGTCGCTACCGGCTACAAGGTCAAACAGTGACGTGATCGACCACGATGCGCGCGGGTTCGGAGGGGACAACGTCATGAAACGCATTGTCGAACGGTTCTCCAATGCGGTGCGCGACATCGAGAACATCTGGATTCCGCTGTCGGACGGCACACGGCTGGCCACGCGCATCTGGATGCCGGACGATGCCGAAAAGAGCCCGGTACCGGCCATCTTGGAATATATCCCCTACCGCAAGCGGGAGTCGACACGGTGCCGGGACGAGCCGATGCACCGCTACTTTGCGGGTCACGGCTACGCCTGCCTGCGTGTCGACATCCGCGGTGCGGGCGATAGCGAAGGTGAACTCAACGACGAGTATCTTCAGGTCCACGAACTCGACGATGCGCTTGAGGTCATCGCCTGGATCGCCACGCAGCCATGGTGTGACGGCAACGTCGGCATGATGGGCAAGTCCTGGGGCGGGTTTAACGCACTGCAGACGGCAGCGCTGCAGCCCGAGGCACTGAAGACAATCATCGCCGTCTGCGCCACCGACGACCGCTATGCCGATGACGTGCACTACATGGGCGGCTGTCTGCTGGACGCAAACCAGATGTGGTCGGCGACCATGATGCTGTTCAACAACCGCCCGCCGGACCCCGAGATCGTCGGCGACCGCTGGCTCGACATGTGGAAGGAGCGCTTGGACCGCGACCAGCCCTGGGCCTTCGAATGGCTGCGTCACCCCAGGCGGGACGCCTACTGGAAGCATGGCTCAGTCTGCGAGGACTACGCCGCGATCAAGGTTCCCGTCTACACGATCGCCGGCTGGGCCGATGCCTACACCAATGCCATCCCCCGCCTCATGGCAGGTCTCGATGTTCCGCGCCGGGGCATCATCGGCCCTTGGGCCCACGTCTATCCGCAGGACGGCGCACCAGGCCCGGCGATCGGTTTCCTTCAGGACGCGCTGCGCTGGTGGGACCGCTGGCTTAAGGGCATCGAGAACGGCATCGAGAACGAACCCAACTACCGTGTCTGGATGCAGGAGAGCGTGAGACCCGCGACCGACTACGGGGAGCGCCCAGGCCGCTGGGTCGCCGAGGACACCTGGCCGTCGGCTCAGATCGAGCCCCGGACGCTCCACCTGAACGGCGACCGGTCGCTGGCAGACAAGATGCGCAGGCGTGGTCCCATTGTCTTTTGCTCGCCGGCTTCGACCGGACTCGACGGCGGCGAGTGGTGCGCCTTCGGCATGGCAGCCGAACTGGCCGGCGATCAGCAGGCCGATGACGGCAAGAGCGTGTGTTTCGACAGCGAACCGTTGTCTGATCGTGTCGAGGTTCTCGGCCAACCCGTCGCAGTGCTGAAGATCGCCAGCGACAAGCCCGTGGCACAGGTCGCCGTGCGCCTGAACGACATCGCACCCGACGGTGCGTCGACGCGTGTGACCTATGGTGCGCTGAACCTGACGCACCGCGACAGCCACGAACGGCCCCGCAAGCTCAAACCCGGCAAGACCTACACGGTCCGTGTGGCGCTCAACGACATTGCGCACGCCTTCCCCGCCGGTCATCGCATCCGCGTGGCGATCTCGTCGTGCTACTGGCCGATGATCTGGCCCGCGCCGGAAGCCGCCACCCTGACGCTGCAGGCGGGTTCATCGCTGTTCGAGTTGCCGGTGCGCGCGCCCCGCGCCTCGGACGATGACCTGCCGGCCTTCGAAGAGCCCGAAACCGCGCCGGATGTGCCGATCTCGCAGGTCAGCGACGGCCACTTTCACCGCTGGATCGAACGCAGCCTGATCACGGGCGAGATTTCATCGCATGTCGATGCTGACGGCGGGTTCTTCGGCAACGAGGGCACGATCCGTATCGATCCGATCGACACCGAGGTCTCGCATCAGCTGCGGCGGCGCTCCACGATCCATGACGGCGACCCGCTCTGCGCCAGTAGCCACCACGAACAGTCGACAACGCTCAAACGCGGCGACTGGGAGGTCAGAGTCGACATCCGGTCGCACCAGTGGTCGACGGCCGAGCACATCCATCACGAGGCCGAGGTCGATGCCTTCCACGGCGACAGAAAGATCTCCTCGCGCCGCTGGAGCCGCGGGTTCAGGCGCGACCTGCTCTAGTCCTTGTCGGCCGGCGGTAGCAGCCAGCGGAAGAAATAGACCGCCATCACGGCACCCACGATCTGGGACACGATGAAGGCCGGCATGTGTGCGGGCACGATGCCCGAGAACGTGTCGGTGAAGCTGCGCGCGATCGTGACGGCGGGGTTCGCGAAGCTGGTCGAGGACGTGTACCAGTAGCCCGCCGTGATCACGAGGCCGACGGCGTACGGGATTGCCTCGGGACGCCAGCGCAGGCAACCCAGGATCGCCGCAAGCAGGCTGAAGGTCGCCACCAGCTCACCGACCCACTGGCTCGCACCGGTCCGTTCTGTCGTCGAGGCGAACAGCAACGGCTGTTTGAACATGATGTGCGCGACAATCGTGCCGACCAGGGCGCCGATGATCTGGACCACGATGTAGATTGCGCAATCGCTCGGCGTGATTTCCTTGCGGATCGCAAAGGCGATCGTGACCGCGGGATTGAAATGCGCGCCCGAGACGGGGCCGTAGACCAGGATCAGAACGGCCAGGATGGCTCCGGTCGCAATGGTGTTGCCCAGCAGTGCCACGCCCGCGTTATACGGCGACTGCGTCTCGGCCATGATGCCCGATCCCACAACGGTCGCGAGCAGGAAGGCCGTACCAACGAACTCCGCCGCCAGCCTGCGTGTCAAATCGGTCATGCTTTGGTGTCCCCGCAAACAGCGCGCATCATGCAACGAAGACGCGACCGTTTCGTGACACATCAGCGTCCGCACCTCAACCATCCCCGGAATCCCGCCATGGCCAATCTCGACATCTGCTACCTGCCCGGAACTTGTCTGTCCCTGGACCTGCATGACCAGACTGCACGGCACGACACGCAACCCCTGGAATCTCGACGTCACCTGCGGTGCCTCATCCGGCGGGGCCGGTGCGACCGTGACGGAGATCAAGACTCCTTGAGCGCCCGACCTGGCCCACGCCTACGGCACCTGGGGTGGGCTGATCTATGCCGACGAGTTCTCGGACGCCGCCAACAACCATCCCGATCTGGTCCGCGCCTACACGCCCGTCTTCGATCGCGAAAACGAGAGCGTGACCTCACGCATGTTCCATCACTGCGTTCAGACCATTGGCGAGAGCCGGGCCGCGTTCGGTCCCGAGATCGCACGGTTCGGCGCCTTCATCTGCTCCGCCATCGGCACGACGGAGATTCCCGCCGAGTGGCCGGATTGGGAGCAGCCCGTCATAGTCAACGGCAGAGAGGTGGAGATCCACGACACCGTCATGACCGCACTTCTCAACAGCTTCAGCCGTTGCCAGGCCCTCGCCGTGCTGTCGGGCTTCGCACCGAACGGCGTGCTCAACGGCGTTCAGCTCTTGGGCAATCCTTACGACGGCACGACGGTCTTTCGCGTGGCTGCTGCGCTTGAAAACACTCTGCCGCTCTTTGGCCGGGCGCACCTCGAACGGAACTCTGACGTTCAGTTCGCCGATGCGACCAGCGTGTCCCCGAAGATGCCCGGGATGCGCCAGTACTGACGCCGAGCGCTGTCGACCGCCCCGTGGGAGGCGACAATCTCGGTGTAGCTGATCCTGTGAACGCATTCACCGTCCTGACCGACACCGAGAAACTCGACCAGCATCAGACCGTGGGCCGTGCCCAGGTCCATCGTGTTGCTGATTGCCATGTCGCCGGCGAGATCATCGTCGAGCGGAACGGCAGGGAACAGGTTCACACCGTTCATGTCCGCGCCCATCAACGCGCCCATTACCATCTGCTTGAGCTGCTCTTTGACCTGATCGTTCACGGGATCAAAGTCGCCATTGAACAGGATGTACGCAAAATTGCGCCGGTGATTCCTGTCGAACAGCCGGAACTGGACACCATGGCGAACCTCCGTCAGCAATCAGGCGTGCTCTGAGCCTTCAGGAGTTCTCGGTCGTTATGCTGGCAATAGATGACGTGACCGCTGCCCATTTGCTGGCGCGGCGCGGGCTGCGTGTCGCAGGTGCCGGGAATCATCATCGGGCAGCGCATACGGAACGGGCACGGCTCGTCGTGCAGCATCACATTGCTGCGCATACCGGCCTCGGCCTCCTGGGTGCCGATGATTTCTTCGAGCCAGCCCTGCCGCAGTGCCGGAACCGAGTTGATCAGCAGCTGCGTGTAGGGATGGTGCGGCGGCGCGAAGACCTCCTTGGTCAGACCCGCATCAATGATGCGGCCAGCGTACATCACCGCCACACGGTCGGCCAGTGAGGCGACCGTCGAGAGGTCATGGCTGATGAAGACATAGGCGACCTTGTGCTCCTCACGCAGCTGCTTCATCAGATCGAGTACGCGCGCGGCGACGACCGTGTCGAGCGCCGACAGCACCTCGTCGCACAGGATCACGTCAGGCCGGGCGGCGAAGGCGCGCGCGATCGAGACACGCTGGCGCTGACCGCCCGAGAGTTCGGACGGGAACCGGCCGGCGTAGTCGGGATCAAGACCGACCATCTCGAGCAGTTCGGCAACACGGTCATGCTTCTCGGATCCGCGCATGCCAAAATAAAGCTCCAGCGGGCGGCCGATGGCATCGTCGATCCGCTTCTCCGGATTGATCGACTGGTCCGGGCTCTGGAAGATGATCTGGATGCGGCGAAGCTGCTCCTTGGTGCGGGTGCGGGCATGGGTCGGCAGCGTCTCGCCCGAGAGCGTCACCTCGCCGGCGAGCGATGGATGCAGGCCCGCCATCACACGCGCGAGCGTCGACTTGCCACTTCCGGACTCGCCGACCACCGCCAGCACCTCGCGCGGGTAGACGCCGATGTCAATGTCGTGCAGCACGTACTGCTCGCGCTCAATCGTCTGGAACATCTTCGGGCGCTCGTAGGTCGCATCGACCTGCTTCACGGTCATGATCGGCATCTCATCGACGGCCGGGTCCCAATCGGACACCGCCGTCTCACGTGTGGGCTTGGGCTTCACGGCGCCCAGCAGCGTGCGGGTGTACTCTTCCTTCGCGTTGTTCAGGATGTTGCCGGTGTCGTTCTCTTCAACGACATAACCTTGGTTCATCACGAGGATGCGGTCAGACACCTGCGCCACAACGGAGAGATCGTGGCTGACATAGATGGCCGCGGTATTGTGCTCGCGAATGACATCCTTGATCGCCTTGAGCACCTCGATTTGCGTCGTCACGTCGAGCGCGGTCGTCGGCTCGTCGAGCACCAGCAGCTTTGGTCGGCAGGCCATGGCCATCGCCATCATAATGCGCTGCTGCTGCCCGCCTGACGTCTGATGTGGATAGCGGTGCGCGATGACCTCCGGATGCGGCAGGTCGAGCAGGTCAAGCAACTCCACGGCCCGCTTCTGCGCCGCGGCGCCTTCGGCGAAGCCGTGCAGCACCAGGCTTTCGACGATCTGATCGCCGATCGGAATCGCAGGGTTAAGCGCCGCCTGGGCACTCTGGGCGACATAGGCCACTTCCTTGCCGCGCAGATCGCGCTTGTCCTTGGCCGACATCTGGAGAACGTTGCGATCCTCCAGGAAGACACGGCCTTGCTTGAAGCGCGTGCCCGGCCGTGTGTAGCCGAGCGAGGCGAGCGCAACTGTGGTCTTTCCGGCCCCGGATTCGCCGATCAACGCGACGACCTCACCGGCGTTCACGTCGACGCTGCACTGGTGCACCGTCTCGATCCAGATACCGGAGGGAGGCCTGCCTTCGACGATCAGGTCCTCGATCCGCAACAGGGCCGTCACTAGGTGAGTTCCTCGGAAATGGCTCGGCCGGACTGTGCGCCCAGCCAGTCAACGATGAGATTGACGCCGACGGTCAGGATAGCGATGGCGAAGGCCGGTGCGAGCACGGCAACGTAAGCGCCGGTCTGCAAGGCGTTGAGGTTTTCGCGTACCATCGAGCCCCAGTCGGCCTCGGGGGGCTGAATGCCGAGACCGAGGAAGCTCAGGCTCGACAGGAAGAGAATGGAGTAGGTCAGCCGCAGGCCGAACTCGACTGCAAGCGGGCGGATCGTGGACGGCCAGATTTCGCGGAACAGGATCGAGAACAACGCCTCACCGCGGGCACGCGCCACCTCGACGAACTCCAGGGCCGCGATGTTCATCGCCACCGCCCGCCCGACACGCGCGACGCGTGACGCGTGCAGTACGGCAATCGTGCCGATCAGAACCGGCAGGCTGGATCCCAATGAAGCGATCACGATCAGCGCCAGAAGCAGCGGCGGGAACGACAGCATCATGTCAACCAGCCAGAGCGTGAAGTCGTCGTAGCGACCCTTGATCTCGGCGGCGGAGAAACCGACCACCATGCCCAGCAGAAAGCCGAGCACGGTTGCGGCGAGCGCCACACCGACCGTGAGTCGTGCACCGTAGAGCAGACGCGAGAACAGGTCACGACCGAGCGCGTCGGTACCCATTATGGTCTCGCCGGGCTCCTCGAAGGGCGAATCCGAGACGATCTCGCCGACACCGTAGGGTGCCAGCAAGGAGCCGATAATGGCCAGGACGAGGCCGACCACGACGATGATGATGCCCGCCCAAGCCCAACGATCGGGTTTCGGACGGGCGCGCTTGCTGCGCTTGCGCGGTGCGGCGACAGGAGCGACAGCATCGGTCATTTCGCATACCTCAAGCGCGGGTTGGCCATGATTGCGCCGATGTCGGCGCAGATGTTGAGCGCGATATAGAAGCCGCAGAAGATCAGGGCCACGGCCTGAATCTGCGGCAGATCGCGAAACACGACGGAGTCGACCATCAGGCGGCCGAGGCCCGGATAGGTGAAGATCACTTCAATGATGACGACGCCGCTGACGAGGTAACCCAGGTTCAGGGCGACGACGTTGACGATCGGTCCCAGCGCATTGGGAATGGCGTGGCGCATGATGATCCGCCACTTCGACACGCCCTTGAGCAAAGCCATTTCGATGTAGGCCTGCTTGAGCACATCGAGCACGGCGGCGCGTGTCATGCGGATGATATGGGCCAGAATCGTCAGCACCAGCGTCAGCATCGGCAGGAAGGTGTCACCAAGCGTCTCGAAAAAGTTGCTCCAGCGCGGTCGATGGATCACCGACGGGAACCAGCCGAGCTCACGGGCGAAGATGATGATCAGCAGGATCGCGATCACGAAATCCGGGATTGAGATGAAGAACACCGTGGTCGACGAGGTCGTGCGGTCGAAGGTGCCTTCGGGCCATGCCGCGCACATCAGGCCAAGCATCAATGAGAGCGGCAGCGCCACCACGGTGGCATAGAGCGCAAGATTGATCGTGTTCCAGATGCGCTGGCCGATGATACGGTCCACAGCCACCCCATTGGTGAGCGACGCACCGAGATCACCGGTCAAAACGCCGCCAAGCCAGCTGAAATAGCGCTCCCAGGACGGCGCGTTCAGCCCAAGTTTCTCACGCAGCGCGGCGACATTCTCCGGCGTCGCGGACTGGCCGAGGATCGCTTCGGCCACGTCGCCGGGCAGGATCTCGGTGCCCAGAAACACCATGATGGAAATCGCCCACAGCGTGAGCAGTCCCAACAGCAAGCGTCTGACGATCAGCTTGAACACGCCAAGCGCCTCCTCCTAGCCCCCTGCCGGTTGTGCGTCGCATCAAGCGTTATCGTTTTTCGCGCGCCGACATTTTCATCGTAGGGAAGCCAAACTGAAACGCAAGGAAGCTCATTTCAACGTCTGGACAAATTCGCTTTCAGATCGGTTTTCGCCATACCGATGAGCGCGGCCAGGCACGCAGCACCGCCTGCACGACCGTCGCCAGAGGAATGGCGAAGAACACGCCCCAGAGTCCCCAGAGACCACCGAAAATCAGAATTGCCACGATGATGGCGACGGGATGGAGGTCGACCACCTCGCTGAACAGCAGCGGCGCCAGCACATTGCCGTCAAGCGCCTGGATCACACCGTAGGCGATGACGACATAAGCGAACTCCCAGTTCGTACCGTGCTGAAGGAAGGCGACCACAGCGACCGGAACCGTCACCGCGGCCGCGCCGACGTATGGAATCAGAACCGAAAGGCCCGTGATCACGGCAAGGAGGATCGAGAAGTTCACCCCGAGCATGGCGAAGACGACATAGGTCACGCCACCGACAATCAGGATTTCCCAGAACTTGCCGCGCACGTAGTTGTAGATCTGCTCGTTGACCTCGTGCCAGACGGTGCTGGTCAGTTCGCGGTCCCGCGGTAAGAAGCTCACGACCCACGCGGTGATCTTCGTCTTGTCCTTGATCATGAAGAAGACGAGCAGCAAAACCAGGATAAGATAGACGATCACCGTCAGCAGTCCGACGATCGATGCGCCGGCGAACGACGGCATCAGTGCGGCGACCTCGACGACACCCGATCCCATCTGCGCCATCAGGTCACGCACCTGCGATTCGGTGACGAGGTCAGGATACTCTTCGGGCAATGCCAGGAGATGGCCTTGCAACTCCTGAGTCAGTTGCGGCAACTGCGCGACGAACTCACCGGTCTGGCTGAAGATGATCGGCATCAGCACCAGAAGAAACAGCAGGCTGGCAAGCAAGAAGCCGACAAAGACGGTGTTCACGGCGACAAGGTGTCCGATGCCGCGTTGCTTGAGCCACTGCACGAGGCCATCGAGCAGGAAAGCGATCACGATCGCCGCAATCACCGGCGCGACCATGTCGGCAACGAAAATGATGCCGGCCACCGCGATCAGCAGCACGCAGGTCAGAATCAGGACCTGGGGATCGGAGAATGTCTGGTGGAACCAATCGCGGATGGGTTTCATCGGCGGCCTTGATGACAGGTAAGCCGAGTGACCATAGGGAGACGACCGCCGTCCGGCAATACGGCGGCTTTGCCCGGGCGACCCTCTGCAGTGTAGGTTTCATTCGAAGCTGCGTCGGAGAAGCAGGTGTCCAGTGACGTTGATGTCGTGATCGTTGGCGCCGGTTCGGCCGGCCTGTCCGCCGCCAAGGCCGCCCGGAACAAGGGGCTTTCGTTCGTTCTTCTCGAAGCCTCGCATCGCATCGGCGGACGCGCGTACACCGAGGAGTTCGCCCAAGGTCAACCCTACGATCTCGGCTGCCACTGGATGCACTCGGCGAGCCTGAATCCTTTTGTCGCCATCGCGGAGGAGCACAACTTCGCCTATCGCCGCGACGGCCGCTGGCAGCGCGGCGTCTTCCAAAAGGGCGCGTTTCTGACCCCGGAGCAGGACGGGGAACTCAATCAAGCCTCCGAAGCATTTGAAGAAGCGATCGAGAAGGCCGTCGCCGACGGTAAGACCTGCTCGATCGCCGAGGTGGTCGATCTCGACAATCCCTGGGCACCCTACATGGCGTACTGGCACTCCCTGGGCCTCTCGCGCGACATTGATCAGACCGACGTGCGCGATGTCACGAACTACAACGATACCGACGAGAACTGGCCGCTCCCTGCCGGGTATGGCGCGCTTGTGGCCACTTGGGCCGCCGATGTGCCGGTTACACTCAACGCCGCAGTCGAACAGGTTGCCATGACATCCGATGGCGTCGAGGTCACGACGGCGCAAGGCACGGTGCGCGGCAAGACAGCGCTGATCACGGTCTCGACCAACATGCTGTCGTCGGGTCGTATCGCGTTCGAGCCGGGCCTGCCCGAATGGAAACTGGATGCCGCGCGTGAGTTGCCACTCGGCGTTCACAACCGGATCGGCATCATGCTGCACGAGAACCCGCTCCCACCCGACGCGCAGAATCACGCGACCATCCTGCTGGACGGCAAGGCCGTTCCCTTCGCCGTCGATGTCTGCCCCTACGGCTTTTCCTATGTCACGGGCGTGACCGGCGGCCGTTTCGGATCCTGGCTCGAGCGCGCCGGCCAGGCCGCCTCGGTCGAGCATCTGGTCGAGTGCATGCGAGCGGTCTGGGGCAATGATCTCGTCAAGCAGGTCACCGACCGTGTGATCGTCACCGCCTGGGAAGGCGATCCCTGGACGCTGGGCTCCTACTCCGCCGCAACGCCGGGCAACGCCCACCAGCGCGCGGAACTCGCCCGGCCCGTCGACGACCACATCTTCTTCGCCGGCGAGGCGACATCCGGCGAGTTCTTCGCGACCTGTCACGGCGCCTACCTGACCGGCATTCGTGCAATCGACGAAGTCGCAGGGGCGCTCGGCACCGACGGCTGATTCTGTTGGCCCCTTTGGGATCGGTCACGCTACTGTTCGGTTGTCTGCGATCCAGATAACAGAGATCGCGCCAACAATGGGATGAAGACCATAGACAATAGGCAAAAAAGACGTCCTCATCCGCGAGTTTCTGAAGGGCAAGGTCTCACGCCGCGACTTCCAGAACGGTCTTGTCGGCATGGCTCTGGCCGCGGTAGCGGTCGGCACCTGGTGGAGAGCACGATCAAGAAAGCACAGGCCGCGACGCTCCAGTCGGGCAGCAGCCTCGACTGACAGCAGCGCTGACGACACGTTCGATTCCGCGCTGATCACGGCCAGCGTGGACATCATGCGTTCGGGCCTGCTCTGCAATCGCCTGATCGACGACCTGCCGGACCAGGACCCGGTTGGCAATCTTGCGACCGAATGGGGAGCGGCCGCCGACGCGATACAGTGGCGCATCACCCTTCTGGACGGCGTCGAGTTCCACAACGGCAAGACCATGACAGCGGCCGATGCGGCCTATTCGTTCAACCGTCATCTCGACCCCGAAGGCGGTTCGCCGGCAAACGCCTGTCTCGGTAACGTCGACAACATCGTCGCCGACGGCGACAACGTGGTCGTCTTCAACATCAAGGCGCGGAGAGCCGACGTCCCCTATTTGCTGTCGGAGTATCACTTCACGGTGCAGCCCGAGGGCGCAGATGTGGCGAGCTGCGTCGAAGGCGAAGCGATCGGCACCGGCACCTGAAAGGCCGACGAGATCGAGACCTTCGACATTCCCGACAGCTCGGTCCGCGTGAATGCACTGCTGTGTCGAACGAGAGCTTCGACAACCTCGTTCTGGAAGCCCGCAAGACCTTCGATACGGACCTGCGCAGGGAGCTCTATCGTGAGATCCAGAACGTCATGCGCGACAAGAGCTTGTCGGTCATGCCGGTCTTCACCAATTGGCTCGACACCTACTCGACCCACGTGAAGGACCTCAATGGTCATCCGCATGGCTCTGCCCGCTGTATGTACCGGGTAAGACGTCTGGCTCGACGAAGGCACCGCCTGATCGGTGTTTCATGCCAAAGAAGAATGGCCATTCCCGCAACGGAGCGGCCCTTCGCCTTTCACATCAGGTCGCGCGGAATGGCTCGTTGGAAGGTCTGATCGAGGACGGCTTGGCCGGCGTCCTCCGCAACGATCCGGGTTTCGACATGGAACGACACGGCGTCGCAGGTCACGACGGTCACCGCTTCAACCATGGTCTTCCAGTCATCCCGTTCCTGCACGATGCGCCAACCGACCTCACCCCGATAGGAGAGCGGATCACCATCGACGATTGATTGGCGTTCCCAGCCCAACTGGTCGACGGTCGTGCCGTGGCTTTCGATGCGATAGACGCCATCGTCCTCGTCGAGGACGAAGTCAGTTCGACCGCTGGCGAGATCGGTCACGACACTGCGGGACCGACCGAGCGGACGCAGCCGGGTCACATCCGTGGGCTGCGGGATCTCCGGCTCCTCGAACGCGGGGAGCATCGCATCAAGTTCGCCGTTCTCTCTGACCGGAAGGTCGAGAGCGCTCGCTCAGCAGTCGACAGTCAGACTCGCGCATTCCGGCGCCTGCCAGAGCAGCGGCCAGGCCTCATGGCATGCTCGCTCGCCGGCTTGACGGAATCATGGAGCCACAGACGAACCATCGGTTCCGCATCGATACTGTTTTCGACGCCCTTCAGCCAGCGATCCCATCAGCGCAGGCAATCATGCAGAAAGCCGATCGCGGGCCCGGGTGCGGCAAGGTGCGGATAGCCATGGGCTCAGGGGTCCGATCAGACATCGGCGCGGCACCTTCAGCCCGGCCATCAACTTCAGGGCCGTGTTGGTGTAACCATCAGCCCAGCCGGTCACCGCATAGACAGGGCATTCGATGGCGTCCCAGTCCTCGCACACCGAGCCATGTTTCCAATAGTCGTCACGCCGCTGATGGCTCAGCCACGTGGCGGTCGGGAACGGCAGGTTTGTCAGGCGCTCCTGCCACAACGTGCGCCAGGCCTCGCAGACCACGTCCGGATCAGGCGGACGGGCGAAGTAGGCCTGGGCCTGTCCGCCCCAGGAGATGCCGATCATGCCGCAGGCGCCGGTGCACCACGGCTGCTCCGCGATCCAGGCAAATGCTGCGAGCATGTTGTCCTGCTCCTGCCGGACGTACTCATCCATCGGTGCACCTTCGTCATTACCGGAGCCACGAATGTCGAGCCGGATGGCGGCGTAGCCATGTCCAGCGAACCAGCTGATGGATCAGCTCATCCCGAGGCAGGGTGAAATCACGCTGGCGATAGGGGGCATGTATTCGATGATCGCTGGAACCGGATCGTCCTCGGCGTCCCCGGGTAATCAGATTCTGGCGGCCAAACGTGTGCCATCCGGCAGCGGTATCCACTGATGCTCGATCGTCCGGACCTTGCGCGGAAACGCGGTTCTGACCGCAAGCCCGCCCCCCGGCGGCAACAAGATTGACCATGGCAACGCCTCCCGGCGGCCACGATAGCCGCCGGGCATCGCCGAGGAGAGCTAACGCGAACCGACGATGCGGCGCTGGGCGTTCTGCAGGTGGGCGCGCATGGCGACCCGTGCGCGATCACTGTCATGATCGGCAATCGCCTCGAAGACGGCCTCGTGCTCGTCGCGGAGGATGCGCACGCGCGCGCGCTGCTCGTCCCTGCTCAGGCTGCGCGCCATATTCATGCCGTCCTGGATGTCGTCGTGCAAACTCTCCATGGTCTTGGCGAAGAGGTCGTTGCCCGCGGCCCGCGCGATCGCCATGTGAAACGCGAGATCCTCCTGCTTGCCCAGCCGGCCGGCCTTGGCCACCTTGTTGCAGGCGTCGTTGGCGACACGGATCGCGCGCAGATCCTCGACCGAGCGGCGCAGGGCGGCCAACGCGGCAGCCTCGCACTCGAGCGCGATACGAAACTCGAAACAGCGGAGCAACTGCACCGCGTCCGATGCGGTGCCGTAGCGCAGCATATCACGAACCGGGCGATGCCGCACATAAGAGCCTGAGCCTTGGCGCGAATCGATGATGCCGTCGGCCCGCAAACGCGCGAGCGCCTCGCGCACCACCGGTCGGGAGACCTCGAACATGCGACAGAAATCGTGCTCGCTGGGCAATCGCTCGCCCTCGGCAAGAGTGCTGTCGACAATTCGTTCGACGATCTGCTCGTAGACGCGATCGCCCAGTTTGGATGCACGCAACGGGGAACGCCGCGGCCAGGACACCTCTGCGGTGTCGGACTTGTCAGTCTTCGTCATGTCTCTTCAGAAATTGGGTTCGTCAGTGTCAATTGCCTGATGGAACAGGCAGTCGCCGGGTTCGACCCGGCCAATGGCGCGCATGCAGATCACCAGGCCATCAGCGCGAAAATGGACAGGAATGGGATCCCGTTCCGGATGCTCAAGGTTGTGGACAGTGCCGGCGAGCTGGCCGGCCTGGGCCTCATCGCCCAGTTGGGCAGTCGGCACAAAGACGCCATAGTCTGGCGCAAACAGGTAGAGCTCATCGGGATCACTCGACATCAGTCGCATCGGCCCCGTGTCCTCAACCGCCACATCCGGCAGCACGTCGGCCGCTGCGAGCAGGTTGCGAACGCCACGCTCGACGAGCCCGAGACAGCGGGGGTCGACGATCCCGAAGCCGCCGAACTCCCCGCCGATATCGATCCGCCCTTGGCGCACGGCCGCCCCGCCTGCGGCGTTGGACGAGAAGGTGGCATTCCAAAGCTGACCATAGGGGCCGCCGAAAGCCCGCATCAGCGCGTAGGACTTGCGGTCGAACGCCGGATCGCCAGAGAGGGTGACGCCAACAAACGGAATGTACGTCAGGGAGCCGCCACCGGAATGCAGGTCGACGTAGATATCGGCCATCGGCATCAGCGTATGCTCAATGTAGTGCGCAATCTCATACGTCGGACCGAGCTTCGGGTCGGCCGGAAAGATGCGGTTTAGGTTGGCATCGTCGAAGGGCGAGGTTCGCTGGCCTGCGCGCGCGGCGGGCAGGTTCGCCGAAGGCAGGATGATCATACGACCTGCCACGTCGCCGGGCTCCAGCGAACGAATGAGGTTGCCAAGCGCGATCTGCCCTTCGTACTCGTCGCCGTGATTGCCAGCCATCAGCAGCACGGTCGGCCCCTCGCCGTTCTTCACGACACAGATCGGGATCGGAATCACGCCATAGGCCGAGCGCGTCACGGAGTACGGCAGGTGGAGACGCCCGACCTGTTTTCCGTCGCGTTCGAAGTCGATTTCAGTGGTAATACTGGTGGCGAAGACCGACACGGCGATCGGGCCTCCAGAGTTTCGATGGCGGACTAAAGTGGGCGCGCATACTACGCAGATGAATCAGTCAAAACCGTCCAGGATCGCCATAAGAACCTTTCAACTTGTCGTTCTCGTATCCATGTTGTCGTTTCCGGCATATGCGGACTGCGGTCTTCAGCGCGCCCTCGCGATGCATGGCGAGGCGGCTTTTCCCGACGGACCGCCCGCCTCGTTTCCTTGGACCAACCCCCGACGCACCCGTCGGCGGGACCCTGAATCTGGCCAAGGTCGGCACCTTCGACAGCGTGAACCCCTATATTGTTCTGGGTATCCCGGCGCGCGGCCTCGGGCTGGTCTATCAAACCCTGATGTACCGCTCGCCTGTGCTGATTCTGATCGGCGATGCCGACAACTGGACACCAGCCAATCTTTGCGTGGCGCTCACCGAACGCGTTTCCGAGAGTTCGGCCCCGGTCGAGCTGGTGGTCTACAAAGGCGCCACGGCACCTACTACGGGCACAGACTGGTCTATGACGAGGCCGCCTATCTCGACAGCGTCGAACGCGTCAGGGCCTTTCCCGTCACTGCAACAGGCGTGAATTTAGGAGGAGGACGACATGGGCACAGGACAGTGAATTCTGAGAGGCCTCTTGTGTGCCTTCGTTCGCACCGCTGGATTGGGCCATACCGCCCACGCCGAGATGACCGAGGCCGGCGAAACATTGAACGCCGAAACGATCGAAGCGGCGTTGACCGGGAGCGCATCAATGGGCGTCAACGAATACGGGCAAACCCTATACTGTCTGGTTCCTGCCCAGGGGCAGGCTGAACGGGATCGCCGGGCACGACGACGAGTACGCAGACACGAGCGAGTGATGGATGAAGGACGACTTCTTCTGCCGCCGTTGGAACATCTGGGTCGGCGGGGCGACTGGCTGTTTCCAGGTCGTGGTCAACAGGTCGATGATCTACTGGCTCGACCACAACAGCCAAGTCGTTCGTGAAGAGGAGTACGTCGCACCGGAGTAGCTGGGTCTCCATCGTAGCACCGGGGGTCGGACTGGGCTAAACAGCGTCCGACTCACCAGTTTCTCCCATGCCGCTTGTTCCACCCGATCTGGCGACACGTCCGCCGCCTGCCAACCTGCGCGACCATATCGTCCGCACGTTGATACTCGCGGTCCCTGTGATCGTCGCTCGCTGCGGCCTTCTGATCATGGTGACAGTCGATACCATCATGACCGGTCAGGCGGGCGGGCAGGAGCTTGCCTATCTGGGCATCGCCTTTGCCCCCCATCTCACCATGCTGGTGATCGGCATCGGCCTGCTTTCAGGCACCGTGATCCTGGTGTCGCAAGCCGACGGTGCCGGGCGTATCCGCGACTGCGGACGTGTGCTCTGGATCGCGCTGTTCGACGCGGCGGTCATGGGCCTGCTCTGGGCGGCGCTGCTGTTTGAGGGCGAACGTCTGCTTCTGCTGACAGGCCAGGACCCCTATCTCGCCCGTGGCGGCGGCCACGCGCTCACGATGTTCGCCTGGGGTATGCCGGCGATCTATCTCTTCACCGCCGCCTCGATGTTCCTGGAAGGCATCGGCCGGGTAAAACCCGGCATGATCATCATGCTGCTGGCAAATGTCGCCAACGCCGGGCTCAACTGGGTTCTGATCTACGGCCATCTGGGCTTCGAACCCGGTGGCGCAGCCGGCGCCGTGCTGGCGACCAGCATCACCCGGTGGCTCATGTTCGGCTGCATCCTAGGTTACATTCTGCTCATGGCCGACCGGCATGCCTACGGTGTGCTCGCGCCGCTTCGCGGGTTCTGGATGCTGCAACGCCGTTTCCTGCGTCTGGGCGTGCCGATGTCGCTGTCCTACGCCTTCGAAACCACGGCCTTCCTGTCGATCACCATCATGGCGGGATGGCTGGGCGCCACGCAGGTCGCCGCTTACCAGGCCTCGCTCAACGTCGTGGCGTTCTGTTTCATGATCGCGATCGGTATGTCGACGGCCACCTCGGTGCGTGTCGGCAACGCTATCGGGCGGCGCGACCGGACCGGCATGGCGATGGCAGGCTGGACCGGCACCGGCCTGATCCTCACGGCCATGATCCCGCTCGCGATCATCGTTGCGCTCTTCCCACAGACTCTTGCCGGCATCTACACCAGCGATGCCGAGGTCGCCGCCCTGATCGTGGCGACACTCACCGTCGCGGCGCTGCTCATCCCCGGTGACGGCCTTCAGGGCGTCCTGCTCGGCGCCCTGCGCGGTGCGGCCGATGTCTGGCCCACGACAGCGCTCGGCTTCCTCTCCTTCTGGATCATCATGGTGCCGTCTGCCTGGTACCTGGGGCATCAGGCAGGCCTCGGCCTTCCCGGTCTCCTCTGGGCCCAGCTGATCGGACTTTCGGCCGCAGCACTCTTCTTCGGCCTCCGGTTTCTGGTGATTTCACGACGCGACATCAGGCCCTTCGCCTGAGACGCCCCCACTACGCCGTCATGCTGGTGAGACATTTGCTTCATCGTGGCGTTGCCAGATCGATTCACATTCGCGGCCATGCTAAATCTCATGCTAACCGATTCCACCCTCGGACTTCCACTCACCGGCGCGATCGATCGCCTGCATCAGGCACGCGTCGTGCAGGATCTCACCTCAGTGACCGAACTCGTCGCCGCCAATCCCGATCTCAGCCATCCGGGTAAGCACGACCGCGTCATACCGGAAACCGGCGCGCTGTTCGCCGCGGTCCGCTCCTGCGCACCCGATGCTCGAACCACCATCATCGACAAACCGGAGACCGACATCGCCGCCACCCGTGCACCCGGGATGGATGCCATCCTGCTCGGCACTGCGCCCGGTGCCGAGGTCGCGGCCGTCGCCAATCTCGTCCGCTCCAGCTCAAGGACCCAGTGCATTTTCACTCGTTCAGATTGATCCAATCTGAACGGGATATGCTCTAGGTCGGGCCCAGAAGCTCGAAATCGGCGCAGCCACAGGCCTGGCCGTTGATCTGGATTTCGACCGCATGCCCACCCGGGTGGTGCCTTCTGGTCGTGCGCTCCTGAAGCGAGCGCTTCGTCGCAATTGATGTCCGCTCGCCAGCCTCCAGGGTGATCTCCTTCAGCTTGAAGACCTTGGGTGCGGTGCTGCCGTTGGCCGTGCGGTAATGGACAACATAGTCGACCATCAGGTTCTGGGCTTTCCTTGCGGTCGAGACGAGATCGAAGGCGATCGCCACCGTGCCTTCCCACGACACCGGGTCAGGCGTGACCGACACGTTCTCCAACCGGACGCGCGGCGTGTCACCGAATCCGAACATCGCCAGCGCCTTGGGATGACCGGCCTTGATCAGGCTTCGGCAGGCGTGGCGCATGATCCAGGTCGTGTGCTCATTGTCCCTGTCCCAGCCCTCGACCAGGTCGAGCATGGTCTCGGGATGATCCTTGCCGATGTCGTTGAGATGGTTGGCGACCGATTTGCGAACATAGGGTTCGGGATCGGCCCTGAGCGGCTCGAGGATGGGAAACGCCGGTGATGGATCGGCGACCAGGGCAGACGGGGCCGCGACCCCTCGCTCGCCAGCCGCCGGACATGGTGGTTTCGGTCTTTGGCCCAGGCCCGCATGTGCTTCAACGTGTCGTTGGGGTCGTCCAGGAAGAAGTGGCGCACCGCGAACTCGGCAGAGCCGTACCGGGTCAGACTCTTGAGCGCCTTCATCGAACGCTTGCGATCACCGCGTCCGTAACGCGCGACGAACTCCGGGCCGAACGACGCCCGGAAGTGCCCTTCATAACGCGGCGCGACCACCGAGACGACGGCGAGAGCCGTTGCATAGTCGTCCGGCAGATGCGCTGCGCAGAGGTCGGCTGTGCGCTGCAGGCGCTCCATGATGGAGAGCCGCCCCAGCCCCTCACATGCCGCGGCGACGAAGGAAGCACGGTCGAACCCCTTGTGCGCGTCGGCGAGCGCCGACGCGAGATCCTCGAAGAAGGCGGGATCGAACCAGTTCTTGAGTTCATAGGCCAACGTTCAGGCTCCGGTCGCGGGATGGCGGTAGTAGGCCCAGAGCATCCGGGCCGCTACCGCACGCCAGGGCCGCCATGCTTCGGCCATGGCCTCCAGTTCCTTCTGGGTCGGACGCGGGTCGAGGCCAAAGACGCGGCCTGCCGCGATCTGCAAGGCCACATCGCCGGCAGGCCAGGCATCAGCCCGCGCCAGACAGGCAAGCAGATAGATCTCCGCCGTCCAGGGGCCGATCCCCGGCAGAGCGATCAGCGCCTTGCGCACACTGTCGTCATCGTGGCTAGCGAGTTCCTTGAACAGGCCGTCATGGCAGGCACCGGCCACACCATGAAAAGCCCGGCCCTTGGCGCGGGTCAACCCGAGTTCGCGCAGGCGGTCGACGGACACGGCGGTGATCGTTGCGGGATCGTGCGGATCAAGCTCCGCGATCAGGCGCGACCAGATCGCCGCCGCGGCCTTGAGCGAGATCGACTGTTCGGTGATCACGCGTAGCATGGTGGCAAGCCCGGGCTTCGAGAGCCGCAGCGGAGGATCGCCGATGGCGGCATGCACATCGCCGAAACGCGGTTCAAGCGCCACCAGTTCGTCGACACAATGGCTCAACGCCTTGCGTGTCCTGATCGTTGCGGGTCGGCCCATGCCGCTCCGTCCGGCCATTCTGTCGGCACCCAGGATGCCCACAATCCCGGGCGGTTTTGGGCGATCCGGCCGAATTGGGGAGAACAACATGGCAGAGCAGCAGACGGTTCGCAAGGCTGCTCACGTCAAGGTGGGCCGGCGCATCAAGATCATCAACACCCACGGCGAGGTGGTCGACACCGGGGCCTTCAATGCCGAGGACATCGCCGAATATATGGCGATGGACACCACACGCGCCTACAACCAGCGCATGTCGCCCTTGGTCGGCGACGATCTCGTCACGAACAAGCACCGACCCATCCTCAAGCTGGTGGAAGACACCTCGCCTGGCCGCCTGCGACCGCTGGCGCTGTCACCTGCTTGGAGCCGAGGACGATCACGACAACTGCGCCGACAATCTGACCTCGGGCCTGACCGGACTCGGTCTCAGTGAAACCCACACGCTGGCACCGCTGAATCTGTTCATGAACATCCTCTAGCAGCCCGACGGCACTCTATTCTGCTTGTCGCCGCCTTCACCTTTGCCAAGTCCTCGGACTGTGTGCACGCCTGGTTTGTCGGCCATTGCGTCTTCGGCCCCCTGATCAGCGACTGGCACCGTCATGGTGCCATCGATCGCCGCGCGAATACGGTCGGGTTTCTCTCAATGGTCGCCGTGTTCATCATTTCTCTGGCACTCGGCGGCGGCACCACCGTTTTGGTGATCCAGACCATCGCGCTGACATGCGCCGGAGCGTTCGTCTTGTCGCGTCCCGAGCCGCCATGACCATCTAAACGAAAAAGGGGCGGCCGAGGCCATACCCTTTCCGTCACCACAACTGCGGTTGTTGCTACTGCGCTGCTTCCGGCTGGGCCGCTGCGGCCACTTCCTTGGGCTGGAAGATGCAGAAGATCTTGCGGACCGTGCCGACGCTGTCCCACTGGTAGATCATGCCCTTGGGCACCATGAAGGTGTCGCCGGCCTTATAGGTCGTGGCCTGGCCGGTGCCGTCAGTGATCGTGACCTCGCCTTCCAGGATGTGCATCAGCTCGTTGCGGCCGAACGGCGCGGGTTTGGTGTGCATCTCGGTGGTGGTCCACAGGCCCACGGTCATCTGCTTGGTTGCATCCTCGAAGAAGATCTTGATGGTTTGCTCGGGCACATCGCCGATGTAGCGTGAGGTGTCCTGCTCGCCCACGGGATCAAGCGCCTGGTCGTGCGCGAAGGTGCGGACCTTCAGACCATCGGCATCCAGCGTCTCACCCGAGGGATCGTCGTGGATGACGTAGAACTTGCGGATGTCCTCGGTCTGCTCCCAGACGCACGGCGTGCCCTTGGGGATCACGAAGCTCTCGCCGGCGCACACCGTGTCGCGGGTGCCGTCATCGTGGATCATGGTGACCGCGCCTTCGAGCACCAGCATGTACTCGTTTACGTCGTAGGGACCGGTCTTCGAGGTCATCGGCGTGCAGTGCCAGACACCACTGGTGAGCGTACCCGTCTCGTCGGTGAAGTAGTTGTGACCTGACTGTACGGGGTCGCCCGCGAGCAGCGCGTCGGCGGGGATTTTCTCCCACTCCGGCATGCCGGTGTCGGCAGGCCCATGGGTGGAATAGGTGATGGGGGTCAGGGCGCCCATGAATCTTTCCTCTTCAGTCCCGTTCTCGGTTACTCGTCCGCGGCCGCGACACGGGCCATATTGTACTGACCTCCTGCTGCTTACCACGGCCACGACGATGGCGGACTTCAAAGGTCTGATCGTGCGCTCAATCAAGGCGGCCGCCCCCTACCAGATCGTGGTGATTCGCTACCTCTTTCTGGCGTTCGCGCTCTTCGCCTTCACCGCGTTGCGCAACCGCTCCGACTGCCGTATCGTCGCGACGCCTTGGGCCTGCCCGGCATCGGCAGCATCACGTTCATCCTGGCGCTGAGCCACACGACGGTCGCGCAGACCCTGCTCATCATCACGGCGCTACCGGTGACCACGGCGATCATGGCCCGGATCGTCCTCAAGGAATCGGTCTGGCCCAGCGCCCAGTTCGCCATGGCAGGCTCCATGATCGGCATCGTGATCATAGCCGGCAGCATCTTCGAGGGCGGCAGCCTCTAAGGATTTCTCATGGCGGTCGCGACGGTAGCGACCATGACCTACTTCGCGCTCGGACTGCGCTGGGGACGCGGCGGCGACATGACACCCGCCATAGCCTTCGCAAGCCTGGTGGCCACGTTTCTGGCGGCTTTGATCGGCACATTGCAGCCGTTCGACGTCAACCTGCACGATTTCATCCTGCTCGTGGTCTGGGGCGCGGAACTCAGCACGGTGCTCACCGTGTTCTTCCTGCTTGCCTCATGCATCGTGCCAGGCGGCGAGATGATGCTCTTCGTCGCCATTGAGGCGGTTCCGGGGCCGCTCTGGGTCTGGCTCGCCCAAGACGAGGTCCCGACCGAGGTAACCTTCTACGGCGGCGCATTGGTGCTGGTGTCGATCATCGGCTTCGCGGTCACCGACATGCGTGCCGAACACCGGATGAACCCCGTCTGATGCGCGACGGCACGGCCTTCGGCCTGGTTCTCATTGCGCGGTCGATGTCGAGCTTCAACGGGCTCTTTATGCGCTCCTTCAACGGACATGACCGACTGGCAGATCGTCTTCTGGCACCATCTGCTGCTCGGTATTGCGCTGTCGTTGGGCCTCGCCGTGCACTACCGCTCACGGCTGGGCGGCGTGCTCCGCCACATGGGCTGGGGCGGGATTCTGGGTGGTGTCGCCTTCGGTCCTCAGTACGTTCCTGGTGACGCTGGCGCTTCACAACGCGCCGGTCGCCGATGTCATGTTCGTGCTGATCCGTCGTGCCGTTCATGACCGCCGTTCTCGGCCGGGTCGTGCTGCGTGAGACGGTCTATCAGTTCACCTGGTTCGCCATGGCAGGTGCGCTCACGGGAATCGCCGTGATGGTCGTGGGCAACTTGGGCGGCGGCAATCTCGTGGGCACGGCCATAGCGAGGTGCCGACAGACCATTCCCTCATCAGCAGCGTCATCGTGATCGCCTCGACCATCGCGCGCGCCTTCGCACGCATCCGACAGGAACGGAGAGCCTAGCCCGCGCTGTCGAAGGTCACGGTGGCTTCGGCCTCGACCGCATACCAGTCGATCGCGATGCCGAGACCCGGTCCGTCCGGCGCCGCGACACAGCCATGGGCATCGATTGCGAGCGGGTTGGTGATGTGGACGTCGTAAGGTTCCGACGGTGCCGGCTGTTCGAACCATGTCGCGCCGGGCATGCCAAGCATGACGTGCAGATTCGCGAACTGGGCCGGTGCGAAACCATAAGACTGGATTTCTACGGGCACCTCATAGGCGCGGGCGAGCCCCATGGCCTTGATCGCGTTGCTGATGCCGCCCGAGTTGCTGGCATCGAAGCGCAGGCGTGACCAGGCCTTGCATGCGAGCCCCTCGCGCCAGGCATTGACTCCCATCAGGATGTTGCCGGCACAGAGGATGTCGACGTCAACCGCCTGGTTGAGCTCGACATAGGCGTCAAGGTCGGTGTCGGTCAGAGGCGCCTCGAACCAGTCGAAGGGTCCGCGGCTCATGGCTTCACCAATGCGCAGCGCCTCGTCGAAGGTACAGCACTGCTCGTGATCGGTCATGAAGCGGACACGGCCGTCGCCATAGATCTCGGTGATCAACGCGATCAGTTCGAGATCAACCCCGACATCGGTGTTCATGTGGAACTTGATCGCCGGATAGCCAATGGCGATGAAGCGCCTGGCCGCATCGAGATACTCCTCAATGGTCAGGAACGCCTCGGTGCTGGCGTAGGTCGGGATACGCTCGCGGTATCCTCCCAGAAGGCGCCAGAGCGGCGTTCCGACCGACTGCGCGTAGCCGTCCCACATCGCACAATCGAGGATCGAGAGGCTTTTCCACGGCCCGGGGCACGCTTCGTCCAGGAGTTCGTCGGTCAACACGGAACGGTTGGCCGTATCGAAACCCAGGACACGGTCGGCGATCGCCTCGATTTCGGCCGCGACGACCGGCTCCGTACCCAACCGCCCGCTCGTCGACGACCCGATCCCCTCGACGCCGTTGGCGAGTGTCAGGCGAAGGAACTCGATGGTGAGATGTTCTAGCGGATCGCGTCCCGTGAAGCGGATCGGGGGTGTCGCAGCGGGTTCGCAGGCATAGGCCCGGATGCGGGAAATGGTTGTGTCATGGGTCACGGGTCAGTGCCCCGCATCGAAGTTGAGGAACGCGTCGGCTGCGATCCTGTCCCAGTCGGGAACGGCGCCAAGACCCGGTCCCAACGGCGCGTGAACCAGGCCCTCGGCATCGATCACCGGCAGGTCACCGAGTTCGTCGCTGTAGTCCTGCTCGGGTACCGGTTGCTCGAACCAGCCGCAGGTGCCAACGCCAAGCGCAAGGTGCAGCGCGGCAAGCTTGCGTCCCCCATAACCGTACGACTGCAGTTCCACCGTGGTGCCATGAGCCCTGGCCAAGGCCATCGCGCGAACGGATGCGCCAATACCGCCGTTGTGGGTCGGACCCGTGCGGACCATGTCCCACGAACCGGTCTCCAGACCGTCCCGCAGGGACGCAAGATCGGTCAACGTGTTGCCCGCCGGAATGATCGGCACGTTCACCGCGCGGCGCAGTTCGGCATAGGCCACCAGATCCTCATCGGGTAGCGGTGCCTCCAACCAGTGAAAGCCCAGTTCGGCCAGCCTGCGGCCCACCCGGACGGCCGTCCTGAGGTCGTAGCGCTGCTCGACATCCAGCATGAAGCCGATACGCTCGCCATGGGCCGCATGCACGGCCTCGACCATCGCAAGATCCCAGTCAGGATCGCAGCGTGTGTGAAGCTTCACGGCGCGGTAGCTGCGATCGGCGAGGTCACCAACAAAGGCGACATAGTCCTCAATCTCGGCCAGCACCGGTGTGCTGACGTAGGCCCGGATCGCCGCGTTCGCCCCCCCCAGAAGACGCCAGAGCGGTTCGCCGTTGGCGCGAGCCGCCAGATCCCACAGGGCGATGTCGATCAGGGATTCCGCCCGTTTGCGCGGATCGTCGCAGCGCCGCAGCAGTCGTTCGTTCACCGCCTCCCGCTCCAGGGCCGAGGCTCCCAGGATCTGCGGGGCAATCTCATGCAGACGATCGGCGAGGTCACGCCCCGGAGCGTTATCCTCGGCAGGTGCATGCGACGTGTTCGAGGACCATCCCTCCAGTCCGTTCGCCGCGGTCAGGCGCAGGGTGTTGTCGGTGACACGCACGAAACCTTCCTGGCCGGTCCATCGGTAGGGCGGCGTGGTGGCGGGTGCAGTCGCATAGATGCGCACCCGAACGATGTCGAGATCACGGGACAAGGTGGCGTTACTTGCCTTTGAAATTGGGCACGGGTTGATCGGCGAAGGCGCGAGCGTCCGCCATGAAGTCATCGGAGTAGAGCATCTTCTCGTAGATCGGCAAGACGCTGCAGCCGTCTCCCCCGCCTCGATGGCCCATCACGTAACATCGAAGGCCTCTTCCAGCGGCAAGTGCATCATCGCAACCAGCGCCTCCTTGAGGGGCCTGCAAGGCGAGTGGCGCACAATCTGCGATGGCATCGGCCAAGGCGCGTGCCTTGTCGACCAGCTGATCGGCCGGCACGACGGCGTGGACCAGTCCCCGGTGCTTGGCCTCCGCGGCACCCATGCGCCGGCCGGTCAGGAAAAGTTCCATCGCCACATTATAAGAAGCCATCCATCGGGAAACGCCCGCGTCTGACCGCTGGAGATAAACTTGCGAACAGTTTGCATATGTCGTATAGAATCTGTAGCGTAGGATTGGTTCTAAGTGCCGGAGAACGGCGTTTGAGGGCAAGAATCACGGGAGACTCATCAATGAGTTTGAAGAAGACGTTTCTGTCTGCGGTAGCGGTCGGTACGCTGGCTCTTGGCGCAGTTTCGGCGCAGAGCGCCGACAATGACGAGCCGATCCGGCTCGCGATGAACGAATGGACCGGTCAGCACATCTCGACGATGGTTGCGGGCGAGGTTCTCAAGCGCATGGGCTACAACGTCGAGTATGTGACCGCGGGTTACAATCCGCAGATTACGGCGATCGCCGACGGCGACCTTCACGCCACACTCGAAATCTGGAGTTCGAACATCGGCGAAGGCTGGGACGAGCACTTCGATTCCGGTGCCGTTGAGATCGTGGCTCTGTCCGGTCTGAAGCCGCAGGAAACCTGGTATGTTCCGGCTTACGTCATGGATCAGTGCCCTGGCCTGAAAAACAGCTGGGAAGCGCTGAACGATTGCGCCGACATGTTCGCCACGCCTGAGACGCTGCCGTCGGGCCGCTTCCTCGACTATCCCGCCGACTGGGGCGACAAGAATGCGCCGCGCATCGCGGCCCTGGGCCTTGACTTCGTGAACGTCCGCTCCGGCGGCGAGGGTGCCATCATCGCCGAGATCAAGTCGGCCTATGAGCGTGAAGCCCCGCTGCTCGCCATGTTCTGGGAGCCGCATTGGATTCACGCCCAGTACGACCTGGTGCGCGTGATGCTGCCCGAGTACTTCGAAGGCTGCGAGACCGATGCGTCGCTCGGCATCAATCCCGACATGACCCATGACTGCGACTGGTCCGGTGCAGAGATCTGGAAGGTCGCCAATGCTGCGCTGAAGAACAGCCATCCGCAGGCCTGGGGCCTCATCAAGGCCTACTCGATCACCAACCTCGAGCAGGCCCAGATGATGTCGGAGATTGACGACAAGGGTCGTGATCTCGTCGAGGTCGTGAACGAGTGGCTCGACAACAACCCTGACAAGGTTCAGGCGTGGATGGATCAGGCCACGATGTAATCCCTTCCGGGATACGGTCCCGAAAGGCTGGGCGGCAACGTCTGGCCTTTCTTCTTCAATTCTCATGCCGGACAAGGCTCGCAACGCGAGCCGCCGATCCGGGACCCCGAGAGACGTACGATGACCTGTCGATGTCCCGGCTTTTCGCCCTGCGGGCTCCGGCCGGGATGACAAGACAGCTGGAGTGCCTCACGGCAGCGCGAACTCGGGCGATAGTTCGGTCAGTTCGCGCTTGTAGGGGATTTCCTTGGGCTCGGTGCCGAGCTCGCGGGCGAAGCGGTGGCCTTCGTAGACCGCCGCGGCGATCGTCGCCGGCCCGTGGCAGTCGCCGATGCGATGGATCGACGCCACGCCTGCGTCCGCAAGCTTTTCGGCATCACCTGCCAGCGCATCGTAGAGAGCGCTGACCGGAACACGCGACGTCACCATCACGATGGCAGCGGCATCGACCGTGCGCGTCCGCTCTGTGAAGGCGCAGGCCAGCGTCACCGTGTTGCCGTCGACCCGGCTGAGCTTGTGGCTCACGGCGAGCTCGACATCAAGATCGATCATGCGCGCCTGAATGCGCGCCTGTTCGAGCGTGTAGCTGGTCCAGGACGAGACCAGGGAGTCAGGCGTCACCAGCATCACATCAAGCCCGTCGCCGCGCAGCTTCTCGGCCAGCACGCCACCCATGTAGTAGTGGTCGTCGTCATAGATGACGACCGGGTCCTGCGGCACGACACCGTCCATGATGTCATCGGGCGTCAGCACGTTTGCATCGGCCAGCCCGGGGATCGGAAACTGGTGCGCACGGCCATAGGCGTCGCCGCGCCAGCGCGCGCCCGTCGCGATCGCGATGCGCTTGGCGCCGAACTCCAAGACCTGTTCAGCCGTCAGGCGACTGGCCGGAAAGACCTCCACATTGCCCTTCTGCCGGATCTGGTGGACGCGGTAGTCGCGCACTCGGCCCCAGGCAGAGAGCCCCGGCAGACCTGCCTCGCGTGTCACACGGCCACCCAGTTCCTCTTCGGCTTCCGCCAGCGTGACGTTGTAGCCGCGTTCGGCGGCGGCCCGGGCGGCTTCGAGTCCTGCCGGGCCTGCGCCGACGATCAGCACGGAGTCGTCGTCCGCCTTCGGCGCAATCCGTTCGGGGTGCCAGCCCTTGCGCCACTCCTCGCCCTTGGTCGGGTTCTGGGTACAGCGCATCGGCGCCAGAAGGCCGTCCCAACCGACACAGATGTTGCAGCCGATGCACTCCCGGATGTCCTCGATCCGGCCTTCCTCAATCTTCCTGGGCAAGAACGGGTCGGCGATTGATGGGCGGGCCGCACCGATCATGTCGAGCACCCCGTTCTTGACCAGCGAGACCATGCGGTCCGGCGTGGTATAACGCCCGACAGCCACGACCGGTTTCGTCGTCACCTGTTTCACGAAGCTGATGAACGGCTCCTGGAAACCCTCTTCGGCAAACCGACTTGTGACGCTGTCGTTCTCCCACTCGGCGACATTGACGTCCCAGAGATCGGGCAGTTCGGCCAGCATCTCGACGATCTCTCGGCCTTCCTTGTCGAACTCCAGGCCCCCGGCGCCGCGCAGCTCATCGACCGCGAACCGCACCACCACGCCCATTGTGTCACCCACCGCCTCCTTGGCGTCCTCGATCAATTCGCGGAACAGGCGAACGCGGTTCTCGAGGCTACCGCCATACTCGTCGGTCCGCTGATTGTAGCGCGGCAGCATGAACTGGCCAGCGAGCGACAAATTGTGCGCGGCGTAACAGCAGACGATGTCGAACCCTGCCATCTTCGAACGCTTCACGGCATCGAGATGCCAGCGCCGATAGTCGCGGATGTCCTGCTTGTCCATGGCACGGCACTGCAGCGGATTGTTGCCGACCACGGGCATGTGCGACGGGAAGATCGGCACCTCGCGACTGTAGGCGTTGGCGACGAACTTGCCGTTGTGGGTTGGTTCGATCAGGGCGAGCGCGCCGTGCTCATGAACGGCATCACACATACGAGCGAGATAAGGGATGTCCTGGTCAGACCACAGGCGGCCCTCAGTCGCGCCGGTGATATCGGAAGTGGGGTGGATGTCGATCTGCTCGGTCGACACCACCGCCCAGCCGCCCTCGGCCTTGACGCCGCGCATCGCTGCCATGCTGGACGGGAAGGTGCGGCCCATTCCGTTGCAGTGGGGCACCTGGTAGAATCGGTTCTTCGCCGTGACGGGCCCGATCTGAACGGGCTCGAACAAGATGTCGTAGCGGGGGTCGCGGGCCATGGAGCCCCTCTTGTCGTTGTTGCGCCAAGTCTAGGCTGGCGCGTCGCCCTTGCGCCATCCCCCGTTCAGGCAACTTGGCACAACCAGTTACGGAATGCTGCCAGAGTCGGTTTGCCGATCCGATCATCGCGATAGACGAGGTAGTAGGAGAACGGGTGCCGGACGCTCGCGGCGAAGGGACGGACAAGACGGCCGTCGTCGAGGTCACGCGCGGCCAGTTCGAGATAACCCATCGCCAGCCCGACGCCGTCGATCGCCGCCTGAAAGGCGAGGTTCGGATCGCGGAACGACAGTCCGGGGAGGTCGGTGGGTACCGTGACCCCCTGTGCCTCCAGCCACCAGCGCCACTCTTCGCCCAGGTCGTGACCGGCGATGTCGGCATGGATCAGCGTCTGGCTGAGGAGATCACCGGCGTCGGGTTCAGACCCCAGGCGTTGGGCGACATCGAGCCGACACACGGGGCTGAGCGTGATCGGCCGCACCAGCTCTGCTTCAAGGCCGGGCCAGGGCGGAATGCCGCTGCGGATTGCCACATCGGCGGCGAGCCCGGCGGGCTCGACAAAACTCAGGGTCGGGTCCAAGTGAACCGGTGCCGTGGGCTCCTGCCGCGACCAGTCGGCCAGGTGCGGGATCAACCACTTGGCCGCGAAAGTCGGCGTGGTCGTGACCTTGATCGCGGTGCCGTCGGGCGGCCCGGCGAGCCCGTCGAGCGTGGTGCCGATGCAGTCGAAGGCATCACCCAGAACCGGCAGGAGCGTCGCACCGGCCTCGGTCAAAGAAACCCCACGGTTGGTGCGCACAAACAGCGCGTGGCCCAGCGTCTCCTCAAGTCGCCGGATCTGATGGCTGATGGCGCTGTGCGTGACGTGCAGTTCCTCTGCAGCACGCGAGAAGCTGAGATGGCGTGCCGCGGCCTCGAAGGTGCGAAGGGCGTTGAGATGGAGGGCGCTGCGGTTCATGGCATGACTGGTGTGAGTTCAGTTCACAAGCATCGTGCAAAATGATCGCTTGCCGTCAATTCACCAGCGATTCCATCGTGCGCCATGGCGACGCAAGCATCCTCAGCCGCTGACTACGCGGGCTATCACCAGACCAGACCCGGCGGGCACGACGAACTCCTGGTCCGCGTCGGACCCGGCACACCGGCGGGCGAATACCTACGTCGCTACTGGCAGCCGGTTAACATCGCCGACGAGCTCGGCGTCATGCCCAAGCTGATCCGGGTTCTGGGCGAACAACTCGTGCTGTTCCGCGACAAGAGCGGACGTATCGGCCTGGTCCACAAGAACTGCCCCCATCGTCGCGCTTCGATGGAGTTTGGCGTCTGCGAAACCCGTGGCATCCGCTGCTGCTATCATGGCTGGCTGTTTGACGTGGACGGCACGATCCTCGAAGCGCCCGGCCAGCCCGACGATGTCGAGGAACGCCTGCGCGCCGCGACTCGGCTGGGGGCCTATCCGGTCCGTGAGTACAAGGGCCTGATCTTCGCCTATCTCGGTCCGCCGGAGGGCGAGCCGGAGTTCCCGCTCTACGACACGCTCGACATGCCGGACCACACGACGGTGCCCTACAAGGCGCCCTTCGGCTGCAACTGGATCCAGGTTCTCGACGCGATCCTCGATCCGCTCCACACCGCCTTCCTGCACTCGCGCATGAGCCGCGAGCAGTTCAGCCACGGCTTTGGCGAGATCGGCGAGTTCAAGTTCTACGAGCGCCCGACCGGATTCTTCGGCACGGCGACCAGGCGGGTCGATGACAACGTCTGGATCCGGGTCAACGAGCTGGTCCTGCCGAACTACACCCAGGCCGGCGCGGCCTTCGCCGCCGACGGCACGCAGCAGCGTTACTTCGGCCGCACCTCCTTTGCTCGCTGGGTCGTGCCGATCGACGATCACGAAACCATGTGCTTCGCTTGGGCGATCTTCGGCGAGCGCGGCGATCCCGAGAGCTACAATACGCCCGAGGGCCCGGAACTGATCGAACAGGGCGAGGTCTTCGACCGGCCGTACGAAGAGCGCCAGCGCTATCCCGCCGATGTCGAGGCCTGCGAAGGTATGGGCACGATCTCCGAGCACACGCTCGAGAACCTCGTGCCCAGCGACAAGGGCATTCAGATGTACCGCCGCCGCCTGCGGGAGCTGATCCGCGCCTTGGAGAACGGCGACGAACCGCTCGCGACGACCGCACACTTCGCCAACCCAGTGCCGACCTACGGTGGCGATACCGTGTTGCGGATGCCCTCCAACGGCGACGATCGCGCCCTCCTGCAGAAGGTCGGTATGGCCGTGATGGAGATCCAGTTCGCTGCCGAAGGCCTGCCAGAGGACGAACGCACGGCCCAGGTGATCGCCGGTCTCAAGGCACTGGAAGAGGAAGGTCTCCCCGCATGACTGTCCGGGTTCACATCAAGAACAATCATGCCCATCCGGACACGTTTCCGCCGACCCCAGAGTCCGAACCCGTCTTCACGACGACACAGGAACGCTACGACGCCGTGCTGGCCGACTATCCCGATCTCGCAGGCCAGCTAGACACCGTGATCGACTGGGACACCGACAACTTCGCCGAATCCATGCAAACGGCCGAAGCGCTGATGTGCTGGGACCTGCCGACCGAGAACCTGTCGGAGGTGGCGCCGAACCTGCGCTGGATTCACATCATCGGCGCGGGTGTCGAACACCTCTGCCCGATGGACTGGGTGCCCGAAGGCGTCGTGGTGACCAACAACAAGGGGGCGCAGGCGGCCAAGGCCGGCGATTTCGGCCTGATGGCCGTGATGATGCTCCACAGCCACATCCCCGCGATCGCCACCAACCAGCGCAGCAACACCTGGAATTCGCTCTACTCGACGCCGATCAAGGGCCGCACAGTGCTGATCGTTGGCGTCGGCAGCTTGGGCGGCGGTGCAGCGAAACAACTTGGGAAGCTCGGCATCCACGTGCTGGGTGTCAGCCGCCACGGCCGGCCTCACCCGAATGTCGATGAGATGGGTACCATGGCCGATCTCAATGCCTTTCTGCCGCGGGCCGACTATGTCTTTGCCTCGGTCCCGACGACGCCGGAAACGGTCAACCTGTTGAACCGGGACCGGCTGGCTTCGATGAAGCCCGGTTCGGGAATCATCAACATCGGCCGCGCCGCTACCATGGACTACGACGCGCTGGTGGACCTGCTGGAAAGCGGCCATCTCGACGGCGCCATCCTGGACGTCTTCGATCCCGAACCGCTGCCGCCGGAGTCACCGCTCTGGACGACACCGAATCTCATGGTCATGCCACATATCTCAGCTGATGACGGTGACACCTATGTCGAGACCACGCTGACCATCTTCCTCAACAACATGCGCCGCTTCGTTGCCGGCGAGGAACTTCACAATCTGGTCCGGCCCGAGCTGGGATACTGACAGACAAACGGGGGCATTCGTCATGACACTTCCTGATCCGCAGTCGCTGAGGGAGGCGATCGCGTCACCCGAGCGCATCCGCGAAACCGGCGAATGGCTTGTCGAAAAGGGCGTGAAGTACATCCTGTGCTGCTGGATCGACATGCTGGGCGTGCCAAAGACCAAGCCCGTGCCGGTTTCCGATTGGGGGCGTCTGTGTATCGGCAAGGGCCCGCAGTTCGCCGTGCATTCGGTCAGCTTCGTGCCTGAGCTCGGCCCGGCCGATCCCGACCAGATCATGGTGCCCGACCTCGACAGCCTGCTGATCTGTCCGTGGGACAAGAGCTGCGCCTGGGTCTTCGCCGACCTCTGGTGGTCGGACAAGCCCTACAATCTTTGCCCACGCTCGGCGATGAAGCGCATCGTGCGCGACTGCGAGTCCAAGGGTTACCATGTCTACGCCGGTGTCGAGCCAGAGTTCATCGTCATGCGCTGGAAGGACGGCCGGCCAGTGAAGGCGATGGACAACGACCCGCAGCCCGGCGAAGGCATCCGCCCGCGCCGCCAGGCGTTCGGTTATGACGTGGAGTTCTCGATCGACTCCATGGGCTTCCTCGGCGAGCTGATCGACATCCTCGACAACGAACTCGACTGGGACCTCCACGACGTCGTGGCCGAGGGTGCCTACAGCCAGTTCGAGCTCGATTTCGGCTACACCGACGTGCTCGCCATGGCTGATCGACTGGTCTTTCTGCGCATCCTGCTGAAGGAGATCGCCAAAAAGCACGGCATGTTCGTGACCTTCATGCCGAAGCCGACGATCGGCGACTGGCGTTCGGGCGCACACATGAACATCTCCATGCGTCACGTCGACGACTCCGAGACCAACATCTTCGAGACAGCCAACGGCGAGTGGGACGACCGGGTCTACGGCGCAGTCGGCGGCCTGCTGCGCCATGGCGGCGCGCTGACGGCGGTCACCTGCTGCACGGTCAACTCCTACAACGGCCTGGTACCGCGCGTCGGCGGCTTCGAGGGCGGCACCGTCACCTGGGCGCCGACCCATATGACCTATGGCTTCAACAACCGCTCGGCCATGCTGCGCCTGCCACAAGCCCGGTTCTGCATCGAGAACCGAGCCGCCGACATGTGCATGAACCCCTACCTCGGGCTCGGCATCTCGGCCGCCTGCATGACCGACGGTGTGGTCAACAAGCACGATCCCGGCCGTCCACTCAACCAGGACCTCTACGAGCTCTCCGAAGACGAGATCGTCGCCTCGGGCGCCCAGCGCCTACCGCGCAATCTGCTGGAGGCGATCGAGACCCTGCGCGACGACGACGACGTGAAGGGCGTTATGGGCGAGCAGATGGCCGCGAGCTTCATCGCCTACAAGGTCGACGAGTGGGAGCGCTATCACCAGGCGATCACCGACTGGGAGGTGCAGGAGTACCTGCGTCTCTACTGATGGCCGACCACGAGGTCTTCGCACTCGGCGACGTCACCCTGCAGTCGGGTGCGGTGCTGCAGGACGCAAGGCTCGCCTACAAGACCTGGGGCACGCTGAACGCGGCGCGCGACAACGTGGTGGTGATCCCGACCTTCTACACGGGCACACACACGCGCAACGAGGCCTACTTCGGTTCCGGCCGGGCGATCGATCCGGAGCGCCATTTCATCGTCACGCCGAACCTCTTCGGCAACGCGATCTCGTCGTCGCCGTCGAACACGGCCGCACCCCAGGACGGCCCACGCTTTCCCCGGACGTCGTTTTTCGACAATGTCGCCTGCCAGCACCGTCTGCTGACCGAACACCTGGGCATTGAGCACATCGCGCTGGTGACCGGCTGGTCCATGGCCGCCTGCCAGTCCTTCCAGTGGGGCGCGCAGTATCCCGACATGGTGACGGCGATCCTGCCGTTCTGCGGTTCGGCCAGGACCTCGCCGCATAACATCGTCTTCCTGGAAGGCGTGAAGGCGGCACTCTGCGCGGATGCCAACTGGAACGGCGGCGACTATCTCGCGAAGCCGGTGGAGGGGCTCAAGGCCTTCGGCCGCGTCTATGCCGGCTGGGCGTTCTCGCAGACCTGGTACCGCGAACACCGCTACCGCGAGCTTGGCTTCGAAACCTTCGAGGACCTGCTGCTCGACTGGGAGGCCGATCACGTCAACGGCTGGGATGCCAATAACCTGCTGCACAAGATCTGGACTTGGCAGAACAGCAATATCAGCGCCAACGACCGCTATGGCGGCGACTTCGCCGCGGCGCTCGGCGCGATCAGGGCGAAGGCCATCGTCATGCCCGCGGCCACCGACCTCTACTTCCCGCCTGAAGACAGCGAGATCGAGGTCTCTCACATGTCAAATGCTGAGATCCGCGTGTTCGACACGGTGTGGGGTCATTGCTGCGCCAGCGGCACCAACGAGCCGGCGTTCCATACCTTCTTCGACGCGGCCGTGCGCGACCTGCTGCCCTAGTATCTCTGGAACTGGCGCCCGGTCGCGGGCAAGGTCCGGGCGCAAGCTGGAAGTTGCGGGTGCCGCATGAATGTGCGGCTCGTCAATCAGGAGTTTTCGGTGAGCAGAGCGGCCCTGATGCCGTTCAGCCTGTGTGACGTCATGCGCAGCCAGGGTCATTCCGTGACGGTGGCCTGCCACGAGGTCGAGGAAACACCGATGCGCGCCGCCGATCGCAGCCGGGGTGTCGAAATCCGCAACGCCATGCCGGCCAACGGGTTTGACGTCGCCGTCGTCAACACGGTGGTGTGCGGTCCGATGGTTCTGAAGATCGCGCCGCGCAGATCGTCATGCCGCGCCCCCACGCCCGCGACACGTTGTTCCTACGCGGTGATCGGATCCTCTGCACGCAATTCGACAACGGTCAGGACGAAACCCGGAAGCAACGCATCGGTAATGCCTAGCGATCTCATGGCGCTCTCCTCATGCCACCTCGGCGAGGCCGTTGTTCAGGACCACGGCATCACGGTCGGCAATGCGCGCGCGAAACGACACCGTGGTGCCGTCGACCCACATCTCCGTCCGAATGGTCTCGCCAGGGAAAACGGGTGCGGAGAAACGGACGTCGAATCGCCTCAATCGCGACGGATCGTAGCCGCATAGCGTCTTGACCACCGCGTGGCCTGCCACGCCAAAAGTACAGAGACCGTGAAGGATCGGCCGGTCGAACCCGGCCTCCCTCGCGACATCGGGGTCGGCATGCAGCGGATTCAAATCGCCGCTCATGCGATAGATCAGGGCATGCTGCGGCAGAGTCGACAGGTCGCAGACATGGTCGGGTTCGCGATCGGGCAACGTGTGAACCGGGCGTACCGGCCCATCGGGTCCCCCAAAGCCGCCGTCTCCGCGTGCGAAGGTCGTGCGCCGCACGGTAGCCATGAGGTCACCGCTCTTCGCATCGGAGACCTCGCGCGTGATGTAGATCAACGCGCCGCGACCCTCGCCCTTGTCGATGATCTCGTCAATGCGGCTGCGGGTCACGAACTGTCCCTCGGGCGGCAACGGCCTGTAAAGGATCAGACTCTCCTCGCCATGCACGACACGCTTCCAGTCAACGCCGGTGGCGGGATCGTGCAGCCAGAAGCCGGACGGCGACATGACCACCGCCATTGTCGGCAGCGCGAGCATGTTCTTCTCGCAGGTGAAGCGGAGCTGGTCGGGATCGAGCGGATCGTGACCCAGCCCGCAGCCGAGCGCATAGAGCGCCGAGTCCTGCCACATCCAGTCGACATGGTGTTCGCCGAAGTCCCAAGCCTTCAGGGCATCGTAGTCGATTGTCATCAGCACAGCTCCGCCTTGCCGTGATCGAGCACCACGACGTCACGCTCAATCGACCGGGTCCGATGCAGCACATCAGAACCGTCCTGCCAGATCACCGTCTCGAGCGTCTCGCCGGGATAGACCGGTACGGTGAAACGACCGTGAAAACCTGCGAGGCCGTTGGGGTCATGGGCACAGCAGGAGGCAACCACCGCATAGCAGGCCATGCCATAGGTCGCGAGGCCGTGCAGGATCGGTCCGTCGAAACCGGAATCGCGCGCGAACGCCGGATCGGTGTGCAGCTCATAGGTGTCGCCACTCAGACGATAGAGCAGCGCGGCCTGCGGCATGACCGACCGGGTGACGATGTGGTCCGGCACCCGGTCGGGTGCTGTCGCTCTCTCGCGTCGCTTCGGCGGCTCGCCACCGAAGCCTCCGGCGCCAAGCAGCACACAGGTCTGCTTCAGTGTGACGAGGAGGTCTCCGCTCGCGGCATCGGCGACCGTGTCCTCCAAGGTCAGGATCGCGTGGCGGCCCTCGCCCCAGTCGTAAAGACCCGTGAAGCGCGACTGGCACATCACGGTGCCCTCTGAGGCCAGAGGCTTGTGAAACGTGATCGTCTCGTCGCCATGAACATTGGGGGCGTCGCCCACACCGGAATCATCGTCGAGAAACCAGGCGGTGTCGTGCCCGATGATCGAGGCAAAACTCGGCACCACCTTCGGTCCCCACTCTTCGTAGACAAACGCCAGCTCGTCACGATTGACGGGATCCGCCCCGAGACCGAGACCCAACGCATGGAGTACGGTTTCGCGTGCACCGTAGCTGACCGTGCGGGCGGGACTGCGGTAGGCAGCGATCTTCTGGGGATCGGGCTTGATCATACGGGACCCCACAGGAAGACATCGGCGGACACGGCGAGATCATAGAGATCGCTTGCAAAGGCAGGCACCATCTGATCGGCCAGCGCCCCGGGCGTCCAGCCGCCGTCGCGGTGCAGCGAGCACACTGGGCGCGGCTGGCTCATCAGGAACACCTTGCTGCCGCGCACGCAGAAGATCTGGCCCGTGACCTTGGCGGCGGCGGACGCCAGAACATGACCATCGGTGCGATCTTGGCTGGCGTCAGAGACTTCCGCTTCTCGACACACGCCTGCTGATCCTCCGTCTCGGTCGGGATCAAGCCGATCATGCGCGACCAGGCAAACAGCGCGATGCAGTTCGACCGGCCCCCGAAGCACGCCATGCCGATGCCGCGACTGAACTCGACGCCCCCCATTTTCGCTGCGGCATGGTTGACTTGGCCCACATTGCCGATCAGGCCCGAGGTCGAGGTGAAGTACACGAAAGCGCCCGAACCCTGTTCCCGGAACAGGCTGGACGCCGCCTGGCTGGTGTTGAAGCTGCCGCGCAGATGAACATCGGGCACCGCACCGGTCACCAGCACCGCCTTGTCGGCCATACGGTCCTCCCCTGTTGCGCGATACTGTTCCGCCGCACGGCGATAAGGTCAATGATGGCGATGCACCGACAAGGACCCAGCCATGGCCGACGACCTCTACCGCCGCCTCGCACAGCTCTCCACCGCGACCGTCTCGACCCAGCTTCTGAAGCGCGGTCTGCGTGCCGTCTTTATCGGTGGTATCGCTCCGGTCAGGCCGGACCAGCCGACCATCGCCGGGCCGGCCTACACCCTGCGCTGCCTGCCCTATCGCGAAGACCTCTACGACCCTGCCCGGTTCGGCGATCCCAGGAGCAGCCAGCGGCGCATGGTCGAGGAGGCACCGGAGGGCAGCGTCGTCGTGATTGAAACCGGCGGCAACCTCGCGGCTGCCGTACTGGGCGACATCCTGGCGACCCGGCTGCGCGTGCGCGGCGTAGCAGGCGTTGTTACCGACGGCGCGGTTCGTGACCATGCGGGTATCGCCGCATCGGGCCTGCCCGTCGTCTGCGCCGGTGCGGCAGCACCGGCCAACCCAGCTGCATTCAGCGACGGCGGTCTCGATCTCGATATCGCCTGCGGTGGCGTCACGGTCCGGCCTGGCGACGCCGTCATTGCCGACGGCGATGGCGCCATTGTCATTCCCGCCAACCTCGTCGCGGCCGTGGTGACCGATGGCGAGGAGCAGGAATGCCTCGAGGCCTGGGTGCTCAAACAGGCTGAGGCCGACACGCCCGTCCCAGGCCTCTATCCGCCCGACGCGGAAACCCGCGCACGATACGAAGCCGAACGCAACGACGACTGATCCTACGCCGCGTGTTGCATGCGGCAGTAGCAGGAGGCGCGGACCGGGACGTCGCAGCGGGCCGCGGCGAGATCAAGGCGTTGCTTGATGATCCGGGCCTCGGCTTTCTCGCCGCGCCGTACCAGGCACTCGTGCAGGCCGTGCAGGCTCCAGACGTTGTCCGGGTGCTGGCAGGGCCGCCGCAGTGTGTCGTCGAGCCCCAGGTCCGCGCGGTAGACCGCTTCGGCCTCCTCGTAATGGCCCTGCTCCATCAGGAGTGCGCCGAGCGCATGGCGTGTCGGCTGCATCCAGGCCCAAGGTTCGTCGTAGGGCAGGTGATCGTCGATCTCGACCGACTTGCGCAGGTGATCGAAGGCGACATCGTAGTTGCCCTTGCGATACTCCAGCTCGCCCAGCAGCATCTGCTCGGCGACCAACAGGATGTCGCGCGCGGTGTTGTTGAACAGCCGGCGGCTCTCCGGCACCCGCGCGAAGGCTTCGTAGAAGAGATCGCGTTCGGCTTCGGCCTCTGCCACGCGGTCCGTCGCCGCATAGGCCACTGCACGGGTGTAGCGGATCGTCGCGGTCGTGACGCAGTAGAGATCGGGATCGTCGGGAATCGGCTCGTCCAGGATCTCCTGCCACTTGCCGAAGCGGATCAGCACGTGCTGCTTGATCGGAATGTAGGCCTCGAGCCAGTCGGCATAGGGCGGATTGCCGACCTCAAGCAGCTCCCTTGGCGAGGTGGCGAGCAGCTCTTCGGCGGCCTCGATCGCGGGCTTGTACTGGCCCAGGAACATCGCGCCATAGGCCTTGAAGTGATAATCGTGCGCCCGATAGCCGGTGTAGAAGTTCATCACGCCTTCGCGCTCGACGAACATCCGGTCAGCCACAACCGCCGCGTGATTACGCTCCACCACGGCGCGATAGTTCCCACACAGAACGTCGATATGGGTCGGCATGTGCCGCAGATGGCCCGAGTCCGGCATGGTGTCGTAGAGCGCATCACCGGTCTTGAGCGCCCGTTCGGGATGTGGCGACATCTCCATCACATGGACATGCATGTGCAGCAGGCCGGGATGCCGCCAGGCGTCCTCGTCGCGATCGAGCGCCCCCTCCAGCACGGCGATGATATCCGCTGTTGACGCGCCCTCCGCCATCTCACCGGTCTCCAGATCCCACAACGCCCAAGGCGTACGGTTCATCATGGCGTCCGCGAAGAAGGTGACGATGTCGAGGTGGTCGCCATGCGCAGCGTAGATCGGCCGCATGGCATCGGCGAAGGCGTCGTTCCAGGTGCCATAGTCCTCGCCGTCGAGCGGGTAACGCTCGACCAGCGCGACGCACAACGCCTGCTCCATCGGCGACACATCGGCTGCCATCGCGAGGGCGCGTCGGCTTTCGGTCCGGCAGCGCTCCAGACAGGCTGGCCGTTCCTCCTCGCCGAAATCGATCCACTGCTTGTTGTAGTTGGGACCTGTGGCATAGGCGATGCCCCAGACCGCCATGACGCAACCGGGGTCGGCTGCCTCGGCCCGTTCGAAACACGCCACGGCCTCCTCATGATTGAAGCCGTAGCACCAAGCCAGCCCACGATCGAACCAAAGCTGGGCGTCAGCGGAGGACGTCGTGACAGGGCAGCTGTGCGTGCCGAGATCGAAGTAGTCGTCCATGGCGTCCTCCTCAGGCCGCATGCCGATCAAGATAGTCGCGACACATCTCACGCAGCCGCTCGCGGCCGAAACTTGGGTCGTGGCCGGCGTGGACGACGGTGACAGGCAGCTCCATCAGCCGTTCCATCGTCTTGCAGTAAACCGCGATGTTGCTCTCGGGCAGCATGTCGAGCAGCGGACCGTCGTAGGCCGCATCACCGGAGAACAACGTTCCGGTCTCCGCCTCCCAGAGGCCGATACTGCCTGGCGAGTGCCCCGGCAGCTCCATCACCTCGAAGTAGCGGTTACCGATCGAGACCTCGTCGCCCTCGTCCACGAGCCGCGTCGCCTTGGCGGGCTCCACCCGATAGGCCCGCGCGTCATAGCCAGGCCACGGCAGAGCATCGATCAGACACTCCGAGAGCTCATAGCCCGAGTCCTCAATGCACTTGACGATATCGGGGTCCATATCCTCGCGATAGAGCGAAAAGCGCTGGTCGCCATCCTCCATGTTCGCGGCCTCATGACGCCCCACAATGCGATGCTCGAACTCGTGCAGGCTGCCGACGTGGTCGAAGTGGGTATGGGTCGCAAAGGCGATCACGCCATGACCGAACAGGTCCTCGATCGCAGGCTTCAACTCCGCCACGCCCATGCCGGTATCGACCAGGAGATCGGTCTCCGAGCCCCTCACATGCCAGATGTTGCAGCGCCCCAAGGGATCGACATGCGGCTCCCAGATCAGCGTGATGTCATCATCAATCCGCTTCCGCTCGAACCACCGCTCGGCAATCTCGAAGGTCATGGCCGTCTCCCCCGGCTTTATCGGCATGATCATGATAACGGGCGCATGTGCTCGAGGATAAGCCTTCATTCCGATAGGTTGACCGTTCGGAGCACCGTCTCGCGAGAGGTGAATGAGACACCACAAACCGCATTCTCCTCACATGTTTCGAGCGTGACGCCATGGCATCGGTCAACCCGGAGGAGCTGGTCGTACGTCGGCTTGATGGCGCGAATGTCCAGGGTATGGCCGTCGTCTCTCGAATCGTAACGAACACCTTCTTCACATGCATCGACGAGGCGAAGACAGCGATCGCCGAAGTCGAGCCCGAAGCGGTCGTCATGATGGGCGGGCTCAGCGGACGTGCCATGGTGACGGTCGAGCGCATCGCGCAGAACCTCAACGATGGCACACGCTACGGCGTCACCGACAATACGGGCTGGGCGGTCTGAAAGACATCCGCCGCCCCATGATCCACGCCATGATCGGCTACTGGCTCGTCGGCCTCGCCATCGCATTTGGCCTCTTCACCGATCTCGCCGGCAACGGAATCCGGTGGGGCATCACGGCAGGCTTGTGCGCGACGGCCGTTCTGATGATAGACCGCGGGCGGCGGGTGATGCGGGCGGCGGCCTAACGCACCGCCGCCACCGCCGCGGCCATCTGGTGCCGGACAAGCCGGGCGTAGAGCCCGCCGTGCGCGACCAGATCGTCATGCCTGCCCTGCTCCAGGATCCTGCCACCCTCCATGGCAACGATCAGATCGGCATTGCGCACGGTCGAAAGGCGGTGAGCGATGACGACCGTGGTGCGGTCGGCCATCAGCTCAGCGAGGGCCTGGCGCACGGCCATCTCGTTGACAGCGTCGAGGTGGCTGGTGGCTTCGTCGAGGATCAGGATCGGAGCATCCTTCAGGAAGGCGCGCGCGATGGCGACCCGCTGGCGCTGACCGCCTGACAACCGCATACCGCGCTCACCGACCGGCGTCTCGAGCCCGCCCGGCAGGCCCTCGACGACGACGTCGAGGGACGCGCGACGTATCGCGGCGGCGAGACCCTCGTCGCTGGCGTCCGGCCGGGCGATCATGATGTTGGACCGCAGGGTGTCGTTGAACAGGAAGGTGTCCTGGGCGACGAGTGCGGTGTGGCGGCGCAGGTCGTCGATCTTCTGGTCGCGGATATCGTGATCGTCGAGCACGATACGCCCGCTGTCGGGATCCCAGAAGCGCATCAGAAGGTGCGCCAGTGTTGTCTTGCCGGCACCCGAGGGACCGACCAAGGCCACGGTCACGCCGGCCGGAATCTCGAGATTGATCGCGTCGAGCGCCGGTTTGCGGCGGCCGCGATAGGTATAGGTCACCGCTTCCAGCGTAATCGCCGCACCGCCGGGATGGGGCCGTTCGGGCACGCCGGGTCCATCGTCGACCAGAACGGTTTCAACGTTGACAGCATGGAGTCGCCGCGCCGCACCCAGTGTGTCGGCAAGCTGTCGGCCGATGTGGGCAATCTCGCTGACCGGCAGGAAGCTCGACATGGCGAGCAGGGTGAAGAGCGGCAACAGACCAACGTCGAGATCGCCTGACACCACCATCATGGCACCCGCCACGATGATCGCGAGGCCGCCCAGGCCCGTGGCGATCTCGAGCAGCGCCATCTGGACCGTGAGATCGCGGAAAAACGGCAGGCGGACCTGCTGTACGGTCCGGGCGATCTTGAGGAATGCCGCACCGCGCCGCTCAATCTGCCGAAAGGCGATGATCTCGGCGAGACCCTGGATCGAGTCGACGGTAAAGGCATTGAGTTCGCCCAGCGCCTCGCGCGCCCGGGATCCCAGCCGGTCGAGCCGCTTCCTGAGCAGAAACGGGGAGAGCGCCACGATGGCGAGGAACGGGATCAGCGCCACCGCCATGGGCCAGCCGAACCACAGCAGGACGGCGATCACGATAGTCGGCACCAGCACGGCGACGAAGGCCGGCGCGATCGTGTGAGCATAGAAGTACTCGATCGTCTCGATGTCCTGGGTCGCCATGGCCGAGAGATCGCCGGTGCGCCGGTGCAACAGATAGGCCGGCGCCAGGCGGTCAAGCTTGTCGAACAGCCGGCCGCGGATCTCGGCCAGGAGCTTGAATGCCATATCGTGGGCGAACCAGCTTTCGAGCCAGTGCAGGATGCCGGCGAGCGGGGCCGAGATGGCAAGCCAGACGATGAGATCGTCAAAGGGTTCACCCGCCTTCACGCGCGCCACGACCAGGGCCGAGAGCGCGCCGACACCGATGAAGGCCACGACCCGCGCGACACCGAAAACGAAGGTGAAGACAAGCTTCAGACGCTCAACGGTCACGAAGGCCAGCAACACACGCGCCGCGCCGCTCCAGCCCAGGCCCTCGGCCCGCAGGATGGCGTCGGTCGGTTCCGCATCGGCTGCGGCTTGCGCCGCGATATCCCGGTCGCGGGTCTCAGATACGCGGACCTCGTCATCGAACATGTCTGCCCGACGGTCGCCGGTTTCGCGTGCCTGCTCGTTCATCAGCGCCCAGTAGACGCCGCGCCGTGCCATGAGGTTGTCGTGGGTGCCCTCCTCGGCGATGTGGCCGTGGTCCAGGGCGAGAATGCGATCGGCATCGATCACACTGGAAAGGCGGTGAGCGAAGATCAGCGTCGTGCGGCCCTGCATCAGGCGGTCGAGCGCCTGCTGGATGACGGATTCGTTCTCCGCATCGACCGCCGAGAGCGCCTCGTCGAGCACCAGGATCGGCGCGTCGCGCAGCAGGGCCCGTGCGATCGCGATGCGCTGGCGCTGGCCGCCCGAGAGCCGGATGCCACGCTCGCCCACCACCGTGCCGTAGCCGCCGGGCAGGCTCATGATGAAGTCGTGGGCGTTGGCGGCGCGGCAGACCGCCTCCAGCTCCTCCTGCGTCGCCTCGGGCTTGCCGAAGCGCAGGTTGTCCTCGACCGTGCCGTGGAACAGGTAGGTGTCCTGGTTGACCACGGCGATCTTGCCGCGCAGGTCGTCGAACGAGAGGTCGCGCAGATCATGGCCGCTGATCCGGACCGCGCCCTCCTGTGGGTCGTAGAAGCGCAGCAGGAGCCGCACGATCGACGACTTGCCCGCCCCTGACGGGCCCACCACACCGACTCGCTCGCCCGGCTTGAGCGCGAAACTCAGACCCTCGTGCGCGCGATCCTCATTGCCGGGATAGGCAAAGCCGACGTTGTCGAACTGGATCGCCGGTGCGTCCTCCACGGCGTCGGCGCTCACAGGGTTGGTCGTTTCCTCGACCATGGGCTTGGCCTCGAGCACACGGAAGATCGATTCGGCCGCGGCCTGGCCCAACATCCCGGTGTGAAGCTGGGCGCGCAGTTCCCGCAACGGACGGAAGAGCTCGACGCCCATCATCAGGACAATCAGCAGCGTCGCCATTTCCATCTGGCCGGCCTCGACACGCCATGCGCCGAACACCAGGGCGGCGGCCGCACCAATCGCGATGGCGGTGTCGGTGATGCCGCGACCCAGCGCGTTGGTTGCATTCACCCACATGGTACCGTAGGCGAGCTTTGAGGCACGCGCGGCGAGCGAAGCCGCCTTGGCCGCGCTCTGACCGAACGCCTTGAGCGTCGCGAGCCCCTGCACCGCATCAAGGAACTCCGCACCGAAGTCGGCGTAGGTCTTCGAACGTTCGATGCTCGCCTTGCGATCCATGTGGTGAAACGCCATCGGCAGGATGAGCGCGATGAGCGCGGCACCGACCAGAACGGCCGCCAACGGCAGATCAAGGAAGGCGACGAAGCAGAAGATGCCGATCGGCGTCAGCACCGCAATCAGCAGCGTCGGCAGAAACTCGCCGAAATAGGTCTCGAGCTGTTCGACACCGTCAACGACCGAGAGGATCACATCGCCCGTGCGCTCACGCCCGAACCAGGCCGGACCCAGGGCCACGGCCTTGTCGTAGATCGCCTTGCGGATCGCGACCTGCACCCGGGCCGCGGTCTCGTGCGCGACCATGACGCGCAGATACTCCAACCCGCCGCGCAGCACCATGATGACCGCGACCAGAACAATGGGTCCGACCAGCTCGGCCATCAAGGCACCCTCGAAGACCAGAGCGATGAGCCAGCCCAGCAGAGCCAGGCGCGCGATACCCACCACGGCAGCCGAGAGCCCGATGCCAACCGAGAGAGCGATGCGTCCACGAACACCTGCCGTGAACGCCCAGAGGCGTTTGTCGAGGTACATGCGTGGAGACTATCGGCTGTCCCGGCGAAGTGCGATCGCGAACTTCTCGCGTTGCGTCATTTGAACTCGCGCAGACTGGCTTCGGCTGCAGACGAGCTTGGTCACAAAGGTCGGCGTCCGCAGTCGACCAGGTGACGATCTTCAAGTCCTGAACGAAGAAGGAATGGAACATCGGGACCAGCAGCAAGGTCACGACCGTCACCACGGTGAGCCCGCCGATCGCATGGGCCAGCGGCTGCTGGAGCGTTTTCATCTTGAGTTGAATCGCAAAAGGGGATTCCCATTCGTTCCACCACGTGATTCTGTGCCCGCAAGTGACACGGGAGGCAGATATGGCGCGTTGTTACGGATTGGACCTTCGCCGCCGGGCCGTTGATGCGATTGAGGTCATGCGCTCAGGTTCATTGATCAACCTGTTCCAAGCCTCGCAACAGTTCGCCACGATATCGTCGCCGCTTGCGAAGACGCGATTTGAGAGACAGTGGCAGCGGCCAAGGCTCTGGCGCGGTCCCTCGGGCCGGCGATCGACGACGAAACCATCGACCGCACGGCCAATCTCCTGGCTGACACTTGGGAAACGCCCGATGCGCAGGAGGGCATTGCCGTGTTCTTTGACAAGTCCTGGACGTGCTGTGTTGTGTCCCGCAAGGGCGAAACGGGCCGAACACCATCTGATTGACGTACCTCAAAATGGTTCGTTAGGGTTGCGTCCGGAGGGCTCATGGCGAGACCGACAGTCCATGATGTGGCGCATGAGGCTGGCGTGAGCTTGGCCACGGTCGACCGCGTTCTGAACGGCCGGACCGGGGTCCGGGCCAAGACGGCTGAGCGCGTCCAGGCCGCTGTTCGCAAGCTTGGGTTTGTGCGCGATACCTCGGCCGCAAACCTCGCCCGCCAGCGCGAGTATCGCTTTGCCGTCCTGCTGCCGGAGGATTCCAGCCAGTTTGCCGAAACCCTGTGCCATGCGCTGCTTGAAGCCGGCAAGGCGCAACACACCGAACGGACGTCGGTCAAGATCGTGCCGGTCCTGCCGGACGACCCCCACGCCATCGCGCGGGCCCTCCACAACTTGCGGACTTCGAAGCCAGACGGCGTCGCGATCATGGCACGAGAGACCCCGCAGGTGCGTGACGCGGTCGCCCGGCTCAAGGCCGACGGGATCGCGGTGGCGGCGCTGATCTCCGACCTGCCGAGCTCCGAGCGTGACTTCTTCGTTGGTGTGAACAGCGAACAGGCGGGCCGCACGGCGGCATTGCTGATGGGGCGATTTGTCAAGGAAACCGAGGGAAAGGTCGTCGTTCTGACCAACTCCATGATCTCCCGCGACAGCATCGACCGCCGTCTCGGATTCGACTCGGTCATGCTGCGGGAGTTTCCGAACATCAATGTTCTGCCCTCGATCGAGACCCAAAACGACCCTGAGCGGGCGCATGCAATTCTTCAGCGGATCGTCGGGGGCCACGAGGATCTCGTCGGCGTCTATTCGATGGGTCCGGGCAACCGGTTCCTGCTCGAGGCGTTCCGGGCAACCGGCCGCGTGGACGACCTCGTCTACATCGGCCACGAGCTGACGCCGCATACGCGTGATGCGCTTCTGGCCGGCGAGGTCGATGCCATCATCGCCCAGAACGTTGGCCATCTGGCACGCAGCGCGCTGCGGGTTCTGCGCGCGAAATGCGATGGCGTTGCGATCTTCGAGGCGCAAGAACGCATCCGTATCGACATCGTCACACGAGAGAACCTGCCGGAGTAGACGGTCTCCGGTCGCGCCGCGAAGGACTTGTGGCGCAATGTTCTGACGTACGTACATCAGAAAAGTGTTTACAGGCGTCAGGTACATCGCCTAGCGTTCGATTCTGCGCTTCACGATGGGCTGAAACCGACGCGTCGGCGCAGGCAGTGAGGTTCGGGACAATCCGGTCTGGACAGGAGGAGACACCCAATGAAGTTGAGAACCCTAGCGGCGACCCTATCGGTCGCCACGGCAGCCGTAATGCACAGCACATCGGCCCAGGCAGACGATCTGACGCTCTGCTGGGCAGCATGGGATCCGGCGAATGCCCTGATTGAGCTCTCGAAGGATTTCGAGGAGAAATCAGGCCACAACATGAGCTTCGAGTTCGTGCCCTGGCCGAATTTCGCCGACCGCATGCTCAACGAGCTCAATTCGGGTGGTCAGCTGTGCGATCTGATGATCGGTGACAGCCAGTGGATCGGTTTGGGTGCCGAAGCCGGCCACTACATCAAAATGAACGACTTCTTCGATGCTCAGGGCATCACGATGGACGATTTCATTCCGGCGACCGTCACCGGTTACGCCGAATGGCCGAAGGGCACGCCGAACTACTGGGCGCTGCCGGCATTCGGCGACGTGGTCGGCTGGACCTACCGCAAGGACTGGTTCGAGCGTCCGGAACTGCAGGCCGAGTTCAAGGAGACCTACGGTCGCGCCCTCGACGTCCCAGCGACGCTTGAGGAGCTCAAGGACATCGCCGAGTTCTTCCAGAGCCGCGAGATCGACGGCACCACGGTCTACGGTGCGGCGATCTACACCGAGCGTGGTTCCGAAGGCATCACGATGGGCGTGACCAACGCGCTCTACAACTACGGCTTCCTCTACGAGAACCCCGACAATCCCTATGAGCTCGAGGGTTACGTGAACTCGCCCGGTGCCGTGGCTGGTCTCGAGTTCTACAAGGAGCTCTATGACTGCTGCACGCCTCCGGGATCGTCGGACTGGTACATGTCGCAGAACATTGATGCCTACAAGTCGGGCCAGGTCGCGCTGCAGATGAACTTCGCCTTCATCTGGCCAGGCGTGCACAACGACCCGAACGTCGGTGGTGACAAGTCGGGCTACTTCCCGAACCCCGCGGGTCCGGGCGGTCACTTCGCCCAGCTTGGCGGCCAGGGCATTTCGGTCGTTGCCTACTCCGACAGCCAGGATGCAGCGCTGGAGTACATCCAGTGGTTCGCGCAGCCCCGGATCCAGAAGAAGTGGTGGGAGCTTGGCGGCTACTCGGCCCTTCGTGCCGTGGTCGAGGATCCCGGCTTCGCGTCGAGCCAGCCCTATGCTCAGACCTTCCTTGACTCCATGGCGATCGTGAAGGACTTCTGGGCCGAACCGGCTTACGCCTCGCTGCTGCTGCCGATGCAGGACCGCGTCCACAAGTATGTGGTTGCCGGTGAAGGCACGGCGCAGGAAGCGCTCGATGGCCTGGTCGAAGACTGGACCGAGGTTTTCGAGGACGAAGGCAAGCTCTGAGCAGAGCTCCTTGAGCCCGCCCAGGATGATGGGCAGGTGGTGATGGAGCGGGGCCGCAGCCTCCCCGCGGCCCCGCTTCTTCACCGAAACGTGCCTCTGGGATTGACGGGTTATGTCCGACAACGCGATGGATCGTATCGCCAAGGCGACGCCGCCGCATCTGGCGAGGCAGATCAGGGGGTTATCCGACCGCACGACCGCCTGGCTCTTCGTAGCCCCGACGATCGCCCTGCTTCTCGCGATCAACATCTTTCCGCTGGTCTGGACGATCCAGCTCAGCTTTACCAATTACCGCGCCAACAGGCCCAACGCCGAGGTCGACTGGATCGGGCTTCGCAACTACGAGCGGATCCTCACCGACAGCGACATCTGGCTCACGATGCAGGCCACGGCGCACTTCCTGATCTGGACGATCATCCTGCAGGTACTGATCGGCTTCACGCTGGCCTGGCTGATCAACCGCAAGTTCCGCGGCAACGATCTGTGGACGACGATCATCGTGCTGCCGATGATGTTGTCACCCGCCGTGGTCGGCAACTTCTGGACCTTCCTCTACCAGCCCCAGATCGGCCTCTTCAACTACGTCGTCGCCTTCTTCACTGGCGGCGATCCCACAAGCTTCTCCATGATCGGCGATGTCGGCCTCGCACCCTGGGCGATCGTCATCGTCGACACCTGGATGTGGACACCCTTCGTGATGCTGATCTGCCTCGCGGGCCTGCGTTCGATCCCCGACTACATCTACGAAGCGGCCGAATGCGACCGCGCCTCGAAGTGGCGGCAGTTCTGGACGATTACGGTCCCGATGGTGCTGCCCTTCCTGATGCTCGCGGTGCTCTTCCGAGGCATCGAGAACTTCAAGATGTTCGACCTAGTTGTGCAGTTGACCGGCGGCGGTCCCGGCTCCGTCACCGAGCTCACCTCGATCAACCTCAAGCGCGAGGCCTTTGAGAAATGGCGCACGGGCTACTCCTCAGCCTACGCCATCATCCTCTTCGTCACCGTGTTCGGCCTTGCCTCGATTTATGTGAAGGCGCTCAACAAGGTTAAGGACCGATGAGCAACTATTCCATCACCGAGCCGTCGAGCCGGCAGAAGCGGTTCGCAGGCGCACTCGTGGTCATCTACGCGCTGGTCACGCTGATGCCGCTGCTGTGGATCTTCACCACAGGCTTCAAGACCTCGTCGGATGCGATCGCCTATCCGCCGGAGATCACCTTCGAGCCGAGCCTGGAAGGTTACATCAATCTCTTTACTACCCAAACCCGGCAGACCGAGGAGTACCTCGCCGAGAACCCGCCGCAGACCTGGTACGAGGAGATCGTGCACGAGAAGGGCATGGTTATCGCCGGCCCGTCGCGCTTCGGCGAGCGCTTCCTGAACTCCACGATCATCGGCTTCGGTTCGACCTTCCTGTCGGTTTTCCTCGGGACGCTCGCGGCCTACGCCTTCTCGCGCTACCGGGTGCCACTGAAGGACGACCTGCTCTTCTTCATCCTGTCGACACGCATGATGCCGCCGATCGCGGTCGCCATTCCGATCTTCCTGATGTTTCGCGAGGTCGGCCTGTCGGACACGCACCTCGGCATGATCATGCTCTACACTGCGGTGAACCTGTCGCTGTCGGTCTGGCTGCTGAAGGGCTTCATCGACGAGATCCCGCGCGAGTACGAAGAGGCCGCGCTGATCGACGGCTACACACGCTTCCAGGCGTTCTACAAGGTCGTTCTGCCGCAAGCGGCGACCGGTATCGCCGCGACCGCCGTGTTCTGCCTGATCTTCTCCTGGAACGAATACGCCTTTGCGGTCCTGCTGACCTCCGGCACGGCACAGACCGCACCACCGTTCATCCCGACCATCATCGGGGTCGCCGGCCAGGACTGGCCCGCCGTGGCCGCCGGTGCCACGCTCTTCCTGCTGCCGGTCATGGTCTTCACGATCCTGCTTCGCAAGCACCTGCTGCGCGGCATCACCTTCGGGGCGGTGCGCAAATGAGCGGCTTCTTCAACGACATCCTGCGCCTCAGGCGCGGGCCATGGGAGATGGTGGCTTCCATCTTGATCGCGGTCGGCGTGATCATGCTGATGCAGCCCTTCTTCCTGGTCGCCTTCACCTATTCGTTCATCGTCACGCTGGTCGGCACGGTGATGTTCATCGTGGTCAGCCACTTCCCGGAATGAGGTGGTTACAGCGGTGAACGAGATATCTGCCATGACGCCGAAGCGGATCGCCCTTGTCGCGCACGACGCGCAAAAGGACGAAATAGTCGCTTGGGCGCGCGACAATATGGAGGCCCTGCGCCACCACGCTATCTGGGCGACCGGCACGACCGGACAGCTCGTTGCCGATGAGACGGGCCTCGAGATCAAGCTTCTGAAGAGCGGTCCCCTTGGCGGCGATCAGCAACTCGGCGCGATGATCGCCGAGGGACAGCTCGACATCCTTGTCTTCTTCTCCGATCCACTGACCTCAATGCCGCACGATGTCGACGTCAAGGCCCTGCTGCGTATCTCGACGCTCATGCAGACTGTCGTCGCCTGCAACCGCGCGACGGCAGACTTCATCTTCAACTCGAGCCTGATGGACGCACCGTCGGGCGAAGCGGAAGTCAGGGTCGTTGGCTGATATCCGCATCCAGAACCTGTGCAAGGCGTTCGGCGATTTCGTCGCCGTGCAGTCCTCCTCGTTCAAGATCGAGGACGGCGAGTTCTTCATGCTGCTGGGCCCGTCGGGCTGCGGCAAGACGACCACGCTGCGCATGATCGCCGGTCTCGAGTTGCCGACCTCGGGCGAGATCTTCATCAATGACGAGGAGGTCGGGCAGAAACCCGCGAGCCACCGCGACATCGCCTTCGTGTTCCAGATGTTTGCACTCTACCCGCACATGAATGTGCGCAAGAACATCAGCTACCCGCTCGCAAGCCAGGGCATGCCGCGCGACCAGATCAAGCAAAAGGTGGCCGAAGTCGCTGGTATCCTGGGCATCGAAGACATTCTGGATTCGCCGGTCAGCGGGCTCTCCGGCGGCGATCGACAGCGCGTCGCGCTGGGGCGTGCGATCGTGCGCAATCCGAAATGTTTCCTGATGGATGAACCGTTGGGTGCGCTTGATGCCGAGTTCCGGGAGCACATGGCCGAGGAGCTGCGCGCCCTTCATGACCGCATGGGCGCGACGACCGTCTATGTCACCCACGACCAGCTCGAAGCCATGCAGATGGGCGACAAGATCGTGGTGATGAACCACGGCGTGATCGAGCAGTTCGGCACGCCTCAGGACATCTACGACAAGCCCGCCACCATGTTCGTCGCAGACTTTGTGGGGTCGCCGTCGATGAACTTCCTGAAGTTCCACGGCAGCGTGGCTCCCGATGCGACAAGCGTCGAATTCAACCACCAGATCTTCGGTGTGCCTGCTCTGCGCGAAGCCTTTACCGGAGACATGGTCTTTGGCGTACGCCCCGAGCATGTCCGCCTCACCGACGTGGCCGGCTATCGCGCGGAGATTGTCGCATCGGAGTATCTGGGGACGACACAGATCGTGTCGCTGAAGACCCACAACGGTGACGTCAAGGCACGTGTGCCGTCCGATCGGGCGGTGCGTGTCGGCGACACGGTCGGCCTCAGCTTCGACGTATCGACCGTGACCCTGTTCGACAACCAGTCCGGCCGCGCTATTCGCTCCGCGCTCAACGAAGGAGTGCTGTCCGATGGCTGACGTGGTGCTCCGGAATGTCTCCAAGGCCTTCGGGTCGACAGGCGCGGTCGAAGGCCTCGATATGGAGATTACCGATGGCGCCTTTGTGGTTCTGCTCGGACCGACCGGTGCCGGCAAGACCACGACCCTGCGCCTGATCGCCGGCCTGGAAAAGCCGGACGGCGGCGACATCATGATCGACGGCCGGTCCGTGGTGAGCGACACGCCGGCGCAGCGCAACGTGGCGATGGTCTTCCAGCAGTATTCGCTCTACCCTCACATGAGTGTGCGCGAGAACCTCGCTTTCCCGCTCAAGTCGCCGATCCTCAGGACGCCCGCCGAGGAGATCGAGCGTCGGGTACAGGAGGTTGCGGATGTGCTGCACATCTCCGGCAAGCTCGACAACAAGGGGACGGCGCTTTCGGGCGGCGAGATGCAGCGTGTCTCCATCGGTCGTGCCCTGGTCCGGGACCCCTCGATCTTTCTGATGGATGAACCGCTGAGCTCGCTCGACGCCAAGCTTCGGGCGACGCTTCGAGTCGAACTCAAGCGCATTCACGCCAATCTCGGCGCGACGCTGCTCTACGTCACGCACGACCAGATAGAGGCGATGACGATGGCCGACAGTGTTGGCGTGCTCGATCAGGGACGCCTGGTGCAGTTCGGCGCACCGCGTGAGATCTACGAGGATCCGGTCAGCCTCTATGTCGCGGGACGGCTCGGCATCCCGCGTGTCAATGCCTTGCCGGCCGATCTGTTCGGTGGCGCACCGACGGGTGCCACAACGATCGGCCTGCGGCCCGAGCATGTCCGGCAGGGCGAGGGCAAACCGGCCCAGGTGATCCGGCGCGAACACCTGGGTGACCAGACCCGGCTGCACCTTCAGCTCGAAGGCCACGACATCGTCACGCTAACCGATGTCCAAACGAACCTGGAGGCGGGCGACACCGTCCAGATCGAACCGCGCGGCGCGCTCTACTTCGACGCCGCCGGAAACCGCATTCGTTGAGGAGAGACACGATGAGCCAGTTCATCAATTCCAGGGAAACGCTTGTCACCGAGGCCGTCGACGGGGCGCTTCGACACGCAGGCGGCAGGCTCGCGCGTCTGGACGGCTACCCGCACATCAAGGTGGTCGTCCGCAACGATTGGGATCGCTCCAGGGTGGCGCTGGTCTCGGGTGGTGGATCGGGTCACGAGCCGAGCCACGCCGGCTTTGTCGGCCAGGGCATGCTGACGGCCGCGGTGTGTGGCGAGGTCTTCGCCTCTCCCTCGGTCGACGCCGTGCTCGCTGGCATTCTCACGGTCACGGGCAAGTCAGGCTGCCTGCTGATCGTCAAGAACTACACTGGTGACCGGCTCAACTTCGGCCTCGCCGCCGAACGGGCACGCGCCTTCGGGCTGAACGTGAACATGGTGATCGTCGATGACGACATCGCCTTGCCCGATTTGCCCCAGGCGCGTGGTGTGGCGGGCACGCTCTTCGTCCACAAGATCGCCGGAGCGCTCGCCGATCAGGGTGCCGACCTGGAGACCGTGACAGGGGCCGCGCGCAAGGTGATCGACGGCGTCTCGTCGATCGGCATGTCGCTCGATTCCTGCACCGTGCCCGGCAATGCCAAGGGCAACCGCATTCCCGAGGGCAAGGCCGAGCTCGGCCTCGGCATTCACGGGGAGCCCGGTGTCGAACAAGTCAACTTCTCGACCGCCGGGGCCGCGATCGACATGGTCGTGGATCGCCTTGCTGCCGACATGGCACCGGGACCGCATGTTGCGCTCATCAACAATCTCGGCAGCGCGACACCGCTCGAGATGTCAGTGCTCACCGAGGAGCTTCTGTCATCCCGGATCGCCGACCGCATTCGCTGGGTTATCGGGCCGGCGCCGTTGATGACCTCGCTCGACATGCGGGGGTTCTCGGTGTCGTTGCTGCCCGTTGGCAATGCCGAGGAAACCGCGCTGATGGCCCCGGTGGCCTGCGAGGCCTGGCCGGGCTGCCACGCCGTCGGCAACATCGAGGTTCTCCCGCTGCCTGACGGTTTGGCGCCGATTGCACCGATGCCGTCCAGCCATGCCGACAACCGCGCCTTCATCGAGACCTGCTGCCGGCTCTTTATCAAGGCCGAGGATGATCTTAACGCGCTCGACCTGAAGTCGGGCGACGGCGACACCGGCAGCACGCTGGCCACGGCGGCGCGAGCGCTGATCGACGCGCTCGATCGCTTGCCACAGGCCGACATCACCCAGCTCTACCGTGCCGTCGGGCTCGAGCTCAGTCAGACAATGGGCGGCTCGTCAGGCGTCCTGCTGGCGATCTTCTTCACTGCGGCGGGCGACGCCTCGGCCAGCGGCGAGGACACGATCGGTTCGCTCAAGGCTGCTCTCGAACGGGTTCAGGAGGTCGGTGGCGCACGGCCCGGTGACCGCACCATGATCGATGCGCTGGCGCCTGCGCTCGACAGTCTTGACGCTGGGCTGGCCGCAGCGGCGCGCGCCGCCCGCAATGGCGCAGACGCCACGTCCCGAATCGAGAAGGCCCGCGCCGGACGCGCAAGCTACATCGCCTCGGAGAACCTGATCGGCCATAACGACCCTGGCGCTGAGGCGGTCGCTCTCCTGTTCGAGCACCTGTCGGCAAAGACGAACTGAGCCCGGATCGTTCCAGCCGCCCTGTTTCCAGCCGGCGCGTGGACACACGTGTTCACGCCTCATGGATTGCACGCTATGGGTTATCTTGATGCTGGAGCGTCTTCCTCATCAATCTGAATCGAACAAGGGGATTCCCCTTCGTTCCACCCCATGGTTCTGTGCCCGCAGGGGATTCGGGAGGGAGATATGGGGCGTTGCTGTTGCTAAGGATTGGACCTTCGCCGCTGGGTCGTCGATGCGATCGAGGGCGGCATGTCGGCGTCTGCGGCGGTGGTGCGAGACAGGCTCGCCGGTGCCCGAACGGCAGGGCCGGGATGGCGTTCTGCAGTCTCAAGGCCCTGCTCCGGATGAGCGCCGCCGGGACCGTCGATGACTTCGACCTCATGGGTCGATGACCTCCGGGAGGCCATCGCAACGATCATCGACAGCTTCACGCCACAGCACGGCAAGAACGCCTTCGCCGCCGCAGAATATGACCCCGATTGAACTGATTTCGCTCCAGGAAATTCCGTTCCGCTACAGGGCGACATTCGTGCGCACCTTTGCTAAAAGAAAGAAGGATGTTCCATCAATGCTTGATTCTCCGAAGGTCTCAATGGCGCAACCGCTATCCGTTCAACCATCCTTTCAGGGCTTTTGCCAAATCACAGAAGCCGTAGAGCTGCTAGCGAACGAAAGCGGTATCGAGCAGCGTGGAGCCATCTACACCAAGCGAGAGGTCGTCGACTTCATTCTTGATCTGGTTGGGTACACAGCTGATCAACCTCTCCCGGAGTTCCGCCTTCTCGAGCCATCTTTTGGAAATGGCGATTTCATGATTCCTGCGATCGAGCGGTTATTGACGGCAGCGCAGCGAGAACCTTACTGCTTTACCTTGGAACAACTTGCTCCCGCGATCCGGGGTGTCGAGCTCCATCGAGAGACTTTCGAAAGAAGCCGAAAGACTATGCGTGGGCTTATGATTGATCACGGCGTGACCGAGGAAACTATAGAGGCCCTTCTGGATACTTGGCTCATACAAGGTGACTTCCTCCTATGTGACTTTGATCAGGAATTTACGCACACAGTTGGCAACCCACCGTATGTGCGCCAGGAAGTGATCCCCGATGTACTGATGTGCGAATACCGGAAGCGATACAGCACGATCTACGACCGCGCCGATATCTATGTGCCATTTATCGAACAATCCCTTCGTCTTTTGGTCGCAGGAGGTAAGCTCAGCTTCATTTGTGCTGATCGGTGGATGAAGAACCGCTACGGCAAAAAGCTCCGCGAGCTCGTCAGTAAGGCCTACCACCTTGTGACGTACATTGACATGGTCGGAACGGATGCCTTTCATTCAGAGGTCAGTGCTTATCCGGCTATCACAGTCATAGAACATCGGACGTCTGGTCAGAGCGTAAACACTACGCGCATGATTACTCGCCCCGAGATTGAGAAGAGCGCATTGGATAAACTCGCGTGCGAACTCAAATCGCCCAAGCTGAAGACCTCGAGTGCTGTTCGAGAGGTCGATAACGTCGCATCGGGTGGAGAACCTTGGATTCTCGAGAACTTTGACGCGGTAACGCTAGTACGACGTCTCGAGGCGAGGTTTCCTAAGCTCGAAGAAGCCGGATGCAAGGTCGGCATCGGTGTAGCGACTGGTGCGGACAAGGCCTTCATTGGGGAATTCGCAGAGCTTGATGTTGAGCCATCACGAAAACTTCCCCTCGTTATGACGAAGGACATCCTGGAGGGGCATGTTGAGTGGCGAGGAAGGGGAGTGATTAATCCGTTCGGCGACGACGGTAAGCTAGTCAGCCTCGAGGATTTTCCAAAGCTCAAGCGATACCTGGACGAGCGGTATGAGCAAATCGCAAGACGCCATATTGCCACCAAAGCCCCGCGAAACTGGTATCGCACAATCGACCGCATCTATCCCGAGCTGGTGTGTCGTAAAAAGCTCCTGATCCCCGATATCAAAGGCGATGCATCCATCGTCTATGAGGGTGGAAAGCTCTACCCGCACCACAATCTCTATTTTATCACGTCTGACGAATGGGACGTTCGCGCGCTGCAAGCTGTCATGCGATCTGGTATCGCCCGCCTGTTTGTCTCGCTCTACTCGACCAGGATGCGAGGTGGATATTTGCGGTTTCAGGCGCAATACTTAAGGCGAATAAGACTTCCACTTTGGGAAAGCGTCAGCGAAGCCAACCGCGAACAAATGAAGCGCTACGCGGGAACCACCGATCGCCATCAGATCAACGAGATCGTAGCAAACCTTTACAGCCTTTCGACTGACGAAATGGTCTTGATCGAAGGAGCGCACGCTTAATGACCCTTGATCTCGCCAATTATGAGACCCAAGCCCGCGAAGCGGTGAAGCTCTTCCGGGGCAACCGTGAGGCGGCACTTGCCAAGCAGATTCAATCCGGCAACCAAGATGCAGGATCACGGGGTGCGGTGACGGCTGGCAAGAACATGGATGGTTTTCTCGCCATTGCCCAATCGCTGATCAAAACCAATGGACTCGCCTTGGCCGACATTTGCGTGCAACAGCGCGTCTTGACCCTGCCAGGTTTTTCCGTCCGACGAAGGTTTGGGACATGCCAGTGATGCATCGTGGCGAGCTTGTCGCGGCGCTCGAGTTCAAGTCCCAGGTTGGACCGTCCTTCGGCAACAACTTCAACAACCGCTCCGAAGAGGCCATCGGCACTGCACACGACCTTTGGACGGCTTATCGGGAAGGAGCGTTCGGAGAAGACGCACCGCGCCCTTTCCTGGGTTGGGTCATGCTGCTCGAAGATTGCGACAAGTCCAATTCGCCTGTGAAGGACAAGGAACCTCACTTCCCTGTGGATAGCGCCTTCAAGAGCACTTCTTACGCGCAGCGCTACGACTTACTATGCAAGCGCCTTATGCAAGAGGGGCTCTATTCGAGTGCTACGTTCCTGGTCTCATCGAAAGAAGCAGCGACCGATGGCAACTATCGCCATCTTAGCGACCTTACATCGCTCAAGGTCTTTGTAACCGAGTTTGCAGGGCATATCGCGGCCGTATCGGCGAGGTAAGGGGGTAGAAGACAAGAATGTCGCGGCACAGTGTCCGCGCGTCGGGCCGCATATGCGTTCGATGGTCATGCGATCTTCTCCTTGTTGCTGGTGTCGACGACGTCTGCAGTTTGCGGTACCCGGCGGCCGTCTCACCGGGCTAAACAGTCTGTCACCGAACCGAACGTCCTCCCATGACCGCAACCGACAACGACGACCTGATCCCCGGCGTCGGCCGCCTGCTGTTTGCGCAAGCGTGCAGCTTCGTCGCGGCTGCGCCGACGCCGCGGGCCCTGCCGGCTCCGACCCTGCCGGAGGTCGCCTTCGCCGGTCGCTCGAACGTGGGCAAATCGTCGCTGATCAATGCGCTGACCAACCGCAAGGACCTGGCACACGCATCAAAGACGCCGGGCCGGACCCGTTCGGTCAACATCTTCAACCTTGGCGGACGCCTGCATCTGATCGATCTGCCGGGCTACGGCTACGCCAAGGCGGGTCGGGTCGAGGTGGCGAGCTGGTCGCGCACCGTGGATGCCTACCTGGCCGATCGCAGCACCCTGCGCCGCGTCTGCCTGCTGCTCGACGCCCGTCGCGGCCCGACCGACAACGACCGTGAAGCCTGCGAGCATCTCGACATCATCAGCACGACCTATCAGCTCATACTGACCAAAGCCGACAAGGTGAAGAAGGATGAGCTGGATTCGGTTATCGAGAAGGCCCGCACCGATCTCGGGGCCCGCCCGGCGGCTTTTCCGAGGATGGTGACGACCAGCAGCCGAACCGGCCTGGGCATGGCTGATCTTCGCGACGAACTGGCCACTTTGGCCGAGCCTGAGGCTGTGACATAAAGTGCCCCCCATGGATAGGCGCGACATCGCCGACAAGAACATCGGCGTCACCAAACACTGGCTCAGGACCGCTCAGACCCTGGCAGAGGCCCTGCCCTATCTGCGCCAGTTCTCGGGCCACACCTTCGTCATCAAGTACGGCGGACATGCCATGGGTGACGACGAGCTTGCGCGCGACTTCGCCCGCGACATCGTCCTGATCAAACAGGTCGGCATCAACCCGATCGTCGTGCACGGCGGCGGCCCCCAGATCGGCGCCATGCTCAAGCGCATGAACATCCAGTCGGAGTTCGTCGACGGCCTGCGCGTGACCGACCGGGAATCGGTCGACGTCGTCGAGATGGTTCTGGCGGGATCGATCAACAAACAGATTGTTACGGCGATCAATGAGGAAGGCGGCCGCGCCATCGGTATCTCCGGCAAGGACGGCCGGCTGATCGAGGCGCGCAAGCTGCGCCGGACCCGGCGCGATACCGACTCCAACATCGAGAAGATTCTTGATCTCGGGTTCGTCGGCGAGCCGCGCAAGGTGAACGCCGAGGTCTTTCGCATGTTCGAGAACTCGGATGCGATCCCCGTGATCGCACCGATCGGGATAGGCAACGACGGTGACACCTACAATATCAACGCCGATACGGCCGCAGGCGCGATCGCGGAGGCGGTCAATGCCTCCAAGCTCCTGATGCTGACCGATATCGCCGGCGTGCTCGACAGCGAAGGCTCGCTGATCTCGGAGATGACCAGGCCCGAGGCCAGGGAGCTGTTCCAGACCGGTGCGATCACCGACGGCATGATCCCCAAGCTCGAGACCTGCCTGAAGGCGCTCGACAACGGCGTCGAAGCGGCCCACGTGCTCGACGGGCGCATACCCCACGTCCTGCTGCTCGAACTCTTCACCGCCGACGGCACCGGCACCAAGATCAACGCGTGACCGACGACGACCTCGAGAGACTGGCTTCGGTCGAAACCTGGATCTTCGATCTCGACAACACGCTCTATGCCGCACGGCACAACCTGTTCGACCAGGTCGAGGGCCGGATCACGGACTACGTTGTCGAACTGCTCGACCTGCCGCGTGACGAGGCGCGCACGGTGCAGAAGCAGTACTTCCGCGATCACGGTACCACGCTGAACGGCCTGGTGAAGCTGCACGACTGCAAGCCCGAAGCCTTCCTGGCCTACGTCCACGACATCGACTACTCGCCGATCCCCGCCGATCCCGACCTCGACCGCGCGCTCCACGCCCTGCCCGGCCGCAAGCTTGTCTTCACCAACGGCGACGCACCGCATGCCGAGCGCGCCATGGAGCGGCTCGGCGTGGCGCACCATTTCGACGGCGTCTTCGATATCGTGGCATCCGACTACATCCCGAAGCCTGAACCGGTCGTCTACGACGTGTTGGTCGCAGAACACGACATCGATCCCCGTCGCGCCGTCTTCTTCGAGGACATCGCGCGCAACCTGAAGCCTGCCAAGAACCTCGGCATGATAACGGTCTGGATCGAGGGCGAGAGCGTCTATGCCAGGGCCGGCGCCGACGACGGCCATATCGACCATCGCGCCGAAGAACTGACACCCTGGCTGATCGCACTGAGCAGGTCGCTACAGGGTGAGCTGAACCGATGAAGCTCTACACGCGCTATCAGAACCCGGCCGGCGCTGTACCGCGCTCGACGCCTTCATCCGCGCACGGCCCGACCGGCAACCGGACCATCCGAGCGACGGTTGACAGCCCGGTCCGCGGCATGATCAGTGCGCGCCGCACACCGGAGAGCAGCCATGTCCGACGATCTTCAAGCCGCCATCGACACCGCCTGGGAGAACCGGGCAGCCATCGACACCGCCACGCAGGGCGAGGTCCGTGACGCCGTGTTCGAGTCGCTCAATCTGCTCGACAGCGGTCAACGGCGCGTGGCCGAGCCGGGAATCGACGGCTGGGTCGTCAACGAATGGCTCAAGAAGGCGGTGCTGCTCAGCTTCCGCCTGACCGACATGAAGCTCGTGCCGGGCGCGCCCGGCCACAACGCCAGCTGGTGGGACAAGGTCGACAACAAGTTCGAGGGCTGGGACGCCGTGCGCTTCAGCGAAGCCGGCTTCCGCGCGGTGCCACATGCCATCGTGCGACACGGCGCCCACATTGCGCCGAGCGTGGTCCTGATGCCATGTTTCGTGAACATCGGCGGTTTTGTCGATTCCGGGACCATGATCGACACTTGGGCCACCGTCGGCAGCTGTGCCCAGGTCGGCAAGAACTGCCACATCTCCGGTGGCGCCGGTCTCGGCGGCGTGCTGGAGCCGCTCCAGGCTGCCCCCGTCATCATTGAGGACAACTGCTTCGTCGGCGCCCGCAGCGAGGTCGTCGAGGGTGTCATCGTCGAAACCGGATCGGTCCTCTCCATGGGTGTCTTCATCGGTGCCTCGACCAAGATCGTCGATCGCGAGAGCGGCGAGGTCTTCCGCGGCCGCGTGCCGGCCTATTCGGTCGTCGTGCCAGGTTCGATGCCGGGCAAGGACGGCGGACCGTTACTCTATTGCGCGGTGATCATCAAGCGCGTCGACGAACAGACCCGTTCCAAGACCTCGATCAACGACCTCCTGCGCGACTGATGGCGGGTTCCATCGATCCGGTCGAGCTGGCCGCTGCAATGATGCGGCGGCCGAGTGTCACGCCGGTCGACGCCGGTGCGCTCGATATCCTGCAGGAGGCTTTGGAAGGCCTTGGCTTCACTTGCCATCGCCTGCCGTTCGCGGAAGACGGCACCGAAGAGGTCGACAATCTCTACGCCCGTCGCGGTACAAACGGCCGTAACTTCTGCTTTGCCGGGCACACCGACGTCGTCCCCCCCGGCAATACGGACGAGTGGTCGGTCGATCCCTTCGAGGCGGCGCAGCTGGACGGCGTCCTGATCGGGCGGGGTGCGGTCGACATGAAGGGGGCGATCGCCTGTTTCGTGGCCGCAGCCGAACGGTTCACCGCAACGTTCGACGGCGAGAACAGCATCAGCCTGCTGATCACCGGCGACGAGGAAGGCCCGGCCGTCAACGGCACGAAGAAGGTGCTCGGCTGGCTCACCGAACGCGGTGAGACCCTGGATGCCTGTCTGGTGGGCGAACCGACCAACCCGACGGTCCTGGGCGAGATGATCAAGATCGGCCGGCGCGGCTCGCTGAACGCCCGCATCACGGTCAACGGCACTCAGGGACACTCGGCCTACCCGCATCTTGCGGACAATCCGATCGACCGGCTCGTCACCATCCTGCACGCGCTGACGTCGCGGCCTCTCGACAACGGCAGCGAACATTTCCAGCCTTCGACCCTGGCTGTCACCACAGTCGATGTCGGCAATCCGGTGACCAACGTGATTCCCGCCAGGGCCACGGCCGGCCTCAACATTCGCTTCAACGACCGGCATTCCGGAGCGTCGCTCACCGAACACCTGCGCGGTGTCTGCGACAGCGTCGGCGGTGACGTCGATCTTGATGTCTCGGTTTCCGGCGAGGCCTTCCTCAGGGAACCCGACGAGTTCGCCGTGGTAGTCGCCGATGCGGCCGAACAGGTGCTCGGCAGACGACCGGAATACAGCACCACGGGCGGCACATCCGATGCGCGTTTCATCAAGGATCACTGCCCCGTCGCGGAGTTCGGCCTGATCGGCCAGACCATGCACAAGGTCGACGAGCAGATCGCCGTGAACGAACTCTACCGCCTCACCGCCGTCTACCGGGCGGTGCTGGATCGGTACTTCACCGCGTGATCGCAGGCGCCGCAGAGACCACAATGTCGCTCTACGGGGCTTGGCGGCTCGTTCGCCTTGATCCCGAGGCAATGCACTACTTCAACATCACGATCGAGGGCTTTTTTCGCTCGTTTTTCGCGGTGTTCCTGGCGCTGCCCTACTTTCTGTCGTTGCTGCTGTGGCCATCCCATGCGACCCAGGAAGCGATGACATGGGCGTACGATCCGGTCCTGGCCCTTGTCGGCTATGGCCTGAGCTGGGTCGTCTTCCCGGTGGTCGCGGCCCTGCTCGCCCGCCTGTTCGCGTTAACCCATAGCTACGTCGGCTACATCGTCGCCTGGAACTGGGCCAGTGCCCTGCTGGCGCAACCGCTGCTGGTCCTGCAACTCCTCTTTCAGGTCGGCATGATGCCGATGGAGCTCCACGAGCTGATCCAACCACCACTGTTCTTCTTCGTCATGTGGTACAGCTGGGCCATCGCCCGCATCGCGCTGGGCACCGGACCCTGGTTGGCGGCGGGTTTCGCGGTCGTTGCCGAACTGGTCGATCTCGTGATCTTCTCGGCTTTCATCCAGCCTGTCTGAACGCTTGCAAGCGCGACGCACGATGCGCAGGTTGAAGAAAGACCACCTTGTCGGAGGCCCGCCATGGCCGTCAGCACCCTCGCCGCCGCGCACGCCGGCATCGAGCATCGCGACGAACGTATCGACCTTGCCTGCGCCTTCCGCTGGGCCGCGCGCTGGAACATGCACGAGAGCGTCGCCAACCATTTCAGCTATGCCGTGAGCGAGGACGGGTCCCGGTTCCTGGTCAATCCGCGCGGCCGCCATTTCAGCCGCGTCCGGGCCAGCGAACTGCTGCTGACCGACGCCAACGACCCGTCCGTCATGGACCGTCCGGACGCACCGGATCCCTCGGCCTGGGCGCTGCACGGCGGAATCCACCGGCGTGTTCCCCATGCGCGTGCGATTCTTCACGTACACTCGAAGTACGCCACGGCGCTGGCATCGCTGAAGGACCCGATGATGCTGCCGATCGAGAACAACACGATGCGGTTCCACGAACGTATCGCCTACGACCTCATGTTCGACGGCATGGGTGTGGGCGACGAGGCCGAACGGGTCGCCGCGATCGCCGGCGACAAGCCGATCCTGCTTCTGGGCAACCACGGTGTCATGGTCCTGGGGCAAGACATGGCCCAGGCGCTCGACGACCTCTATTACTTCGAGCGCGCCTGCGAGACCCTGATCATCGCCATGCAGACCGGTCGTGAGTTGAGCGTTGTCAGCCACGCCGTCGCTTCGAAGATGGCGCGCCAGTGGGCGGAGTATCCCGATCTCACCGAGAATCACTTCAAGGCGCTCAAGGAAATCCTCGACGAGGAAGAGCCCGACTACCGGAACTAGACGCGAAACGCTGTCATCCCGGCCGGAGCGAAGCGACGAGCCGGGACCGCGACAGGCCGGCGCGTGTGTCTCCGGTCCCGAGTCTCCTTGCGGGCGCCCGGGATGACAATCAGAGAGGGTAACGCACAGCGGCCAGATAGAGACCGCAGGCCGGTGCGATGACACCGCAGGCCTTGCGGTCGCAGGCATCGAGGGACGCCTTGAGGTCGTCTGCACGCCACTTGCCTTCGCCGACATGACCAAGGGACCCGACCATGCTGCGGACCTGACGGTGCAGAAACGAGCGGGCGCGGGCCGTCACGACGACCAGATCGCCGTCTCGGCTGACGGAAAGTTCATCGAGCGTCCTGACCGGTGACCTGGCCTGGCACCGGGCGTCACGGAAGGTCGAGAAATCGTGGTGGCCGACAAGCACCTGCGCGGCGTCATGCATCGCTTCGGCATCGAGGTCACGCGACAGGTGCCAGGCCCTGTTCTGCTCCAGGGCGAGCGGCGCACGGCGCGCGATAATGCGATAGCGATAGAGCCGTTCCGTGGCGTCAAAGCGGGCACCGAAGTCGTCGGCAACGAGGGCGGCATCAAGGACGGCGATCGGCTGCGGCCGCAGATGCTGGTTGATGGCGTTGCGCACCGTCTCTTCAGGCCAGTCTTTCGCCAGGTCGACATGGGCGACCTGACCGAGTGCATGCACCCCGGAATCGGTCCGGCCGGCCGCCGTGAGCGTGACGCTCTCGCCGCAGAAACTGTGAATCGCCTCCTCCAGAGCCTGCTGGACCGAAGGTCCGTTGTCCTGACGCTGCCAACCGACATAGTCGGTGCCGTCGTACTCCAGGATCAGGCGGTAGCGCGGCATGGCATCAGCCCAGCGATGCGCCGGGATCGAGACGCAGGCCACGCAGGAGGGCCGCACCGTCCGTGGTGGGCTTGCCGGCCCGCTGCACCTTCACCAGTCGCAGGGCACCCCGACCGCAGGCCACGGTCATGTCCCGGTCGAGCAGCGTACCGGGCGCGCCCGAACCATCGACCGGCTCAGCCTCGAGCACCTTCACCGTCGTATCGTCCAGGCCGGAGAACGCTCCCGGCCAGGGCGAAAGCGCGCGGACGATACGATCGAGATCGGCAGCCGGTCGGGACCAGTCGAGACGCCCGTCTTCCTTGGCGAACCTGGACGCGTAGGTGGCGCCCTCGGCAGCCTGGGGCACGGCTGTCGACACGCCGGAGGCCAGCTCGGACAAGACGTCGAGCAGCATTAAGGCACCAAGATCGGAGAGCTCCGCCTCAAGGCTTGCCGTGGTCGCGCGCGGCGGCACCGGAACACGGCGCTGGGCCAGGATCGGACCCGTGTCGAGACCTTCGTCCATCAGCATGATGGTCATACCGGTTTCGGTATCGCCGGAGAGAATTGCGTGGGCCGCCGGTGCGGCACCGCGCCAGCGCGGCAAGAGAGACGGGTGAATGTTGACGCAACCCAGGCGCGGCGCGTCTAGGATCGTCCGCGGCAGGAGCAGGCCATAGGCCGCCACGACAGCGACATCGAGGTTCAGCGCGGCGAAGGCTGCCTGCTTCTCCTCGCCCTTGAGGGAACGCGGTGTCGCCACGGTGATGCCGAGTTCGTCGGCCCGGGCATGAACCGGTGTCGGCCGCTCCTTGCGGCCGCGCCCGGCGGGTCTCGGCGGTTGGCTGTAGACGGCAGCAATCCTGTGTCCGGCGCCATGAACGGCATTGAGCGCGGGCACGGCAAAAGCCGCCGCCCCCATGAACGCCAGGCGCAACCGGGTCACGCGCTGTCGCGCAGCCGCGCCTTCTTCTGCTTGGAGAGTTTGCGCAGGATGATGCCACGCTTCAGCGCCGAGAGATGATCGACGAAGAGGATCCCGTCGAGGTGGTCCAGCTCATGCTGGATGCAGCGGGCCAGAAGGCCGTTGGCATGCAGCGTCTGCTCCTCGCCGTTCTCGTCGAGAAAGCGAACATCGCACTCCGCCGGACGCTCGACCTCCGCAAAATGCTCGGGCAGCGACAGACAGCCCTCGTCAAACACGGCGATCTCCTCAGACTCAGCGGTGATCTCCGGATTCACCATCCGGATCGGCTGTCGTGGTTCGTCCTTGCGCGAAACGTCGACCACCACGATGCGTTTCGGCACACCTACCTGGATCGCCGAGAGCCCCACACCGGGCTCGTCGTACATGGTCTGCAGCATGCCGGCCATCAGCTTGCGCATCTCGTCGTCCACTTCCGCAACGGGTTCGGAGACGACCTTGAGACGCGGGTCCGGAGCCCGGATGATCGGCAGGATAGCCATGGGGATGGTTCGCTTCGTGGCGTCGGGCAAACGCACTATACTGAGCACGCAAAGACTTAGGTAAGGCCGCCATCGGGGCGGTTCAAGCCTGCCGAAGGAGCCGAACGACCCGTGGAACCCGTCGATATCATCGTTCTTGCAGCCTTGGCCGGTGTGGCCACTCTTCTTGTCATCAACATGCGCCGACGCGACGACCCGGCCCAGGCCGAACTGGCCCGGCGCGTGACCGATATGGCGACCCTGATGACCTCCAGCCAGGCCGTGCTGACCGACCGCCTCGGTCAGATCGAACAAACGAGCCAGTCGGCCCAGGACGTCCTGGCAACCCGTCTCAACGAGCAGGAAAAGAAGCTCACGGCAGAGCTTAACCAGCGTCTCGACGCAATCCAGCAGCGGGTTGGCAACTCCCTGCAGGAATCCACGAAACAGACGCTTGAGACGATGGGCAAGGTGCAGGAGCGCCTTGCCGTGATCGACGAAGCGCAACGCAACATTGCAACACTCGGCAGTCAGATCGTGGGGCTGCAGGACATTCTCTCCAACAAGCAGAGTCGCGGCGCCTTCGGCGAACTCCAACTCAACGATCTCGTCAGAACGATCCTGCCGCCCAGCGCCTACCGCTTCCAGGCCACGCTGTCGAACGGCAACCGGGCCGATTGCCTCCTCGACCTGCCCAATCCGCCCGGCAGTATCGTGGTCGACGCCAAGTTCCCGCTCGACGGCTATCGCGCCCTGCGCGACGCGACCACGCACGACGACACGCTGAAGGCCCAGCGGCAGTTCCGCGACGACATCACCAAACACATCCGGGATATTGCCGAGAAGTACATCCTCGCAGGCGAGACGGCCGAATCGGCGATCATGTTCCTGCCCAGCGAGGCGGTCTACGCCGAGCTTCACGCCAACTTCGAAGCCGTGGTCGAGGATTCCTATCGCCACAGGGTGTTCATCGTCTCACCGACCACGCTCATGGCGACCCTCAACACCATCCGTGCCGTCCTGAAGGATGCCCGCATGCGCGAACAGGCCGGCGTGATCCAACACGAGCTGACCCGCATGCTCGACGACGTGCGCCGCCTGGGCGAGCGCGTCGAAAAGCTCGACCGCCACTTCAACCAGGCCGGCGAAGACGTCCGCCAGATCCGCATCTCCACCGACAAGATCGCCGGAAAGGCCGAGAAGATCGCCGAACTGGAGATGGAGGAGGAGAGCGACGAGGCCGTTGTGGCCGGACCGCGCCTTGTGGGACAATCGGATGGTGACTAGGGGTGGATGGCGACGAGGGGCGGATGGCGACGAGGGGTCGGCCAAAGTTTGTCGGGAATGGCAATCCGATGTCCGGTCCCCACGCCGTTCCATTGAGGGTGATGATCGCGGATTGGACCCGGTCGGGCCGAGTCCGCCGCCATTTCTTGACCGCGTCGGGAGCGACGGGGAGGAGTTGACTTGGATCCTGCAGTAGCGATCGGCGGCGCAGCCGTCTTCGTGATCGTCCTGGCCATCATGGCCATGATTGTCGTTTACATGTCCGTGGTGACCGTGCGCCAAGGCTACGAGCACACCCTCGTGCGCTTCGGTCGTTACACACGCACGCTGCGGCCCGGCCTCAATGTCATCGTGCCGTTCATCGACCGCATCGGGCGGCGCATGAATATGATGGAGACGGTCATCAACGTGCCCGAACAGGAGGTCATCACCCGCGACAATGCGATGGTTACGGTCGATGGCGTGATGTTCTTCCAGGTTCTGGAAGCGGCCAAGGCGGCCTACGAGGTCACCGACCTCGAAGGGGCGATCATCAACCTCTCGATGACCAACATCCGGACGGTCATGGGCTCGATGGATCTCGACGAGCTGCTGAGCCACCGCGATCGGATCAACGCCCAGCTTCTGAAAGTGGTCGACGAGGCAACCTCGGTCTGGGGCGTGAAGGTCACCCGTATCGAAATTCTCAAGATTCAGCCGCCCAACGATCTCGTCATGTCGATGGCGCGTCAGATGAAAGCCGAGCGCGAGAAGCGCGCGAACATCCTGGAAGCCGAAGGCGTGCGGCAGGCCGACATTCTGAAATCTGAAGGCGAGAAGCAGTCTGCCATCCTGAAGGCCGAGGGCGAGCGCGAAGCGGCTTTCCGCGACGCCGAGGCCCGCGAGCGTCTGGCCGAGGCCGAAGCCTTCGCCACCAACGAGGTGAGCCAGGCCATCGCTGAAGGCAACATCCAGGCGATCAACTACTTCGTCGCCCAGCGCTATGTCGATGCGCTGATGGCCTACACACGCTCGCACGGCGAGAAGGTGCTTTTCCTGCCGCTCGAAGCCTCGACCGTCGTCGGCACGGTGGGCGGTATCGGCGACCTTGCCAATGCCGCACGCAACAACCGCGGTGGGGAGGGCTGAGCCATGATCTATGTCATCGGTGTCTTTGCCGTCCTCGCCATCATTCTGGTCTTCAAGGCGGTCAAGATCGTGCCCCAGGGCAACTGCTTCACCGTCGAGCGCTTCGGACGTTTCATCCGCACGCTGACGCCCGGCCTCACAGTGATCGTGCCGTTCATCGATCGCATTGGCGCACGCATCAACGTGATGGAAAACGTGCTGGAGGTACCGGAACAGGACGTCATCACCCAGGACAACGCCATGGTCGCGGTCGACGGCGTGGTGTTCTTTCAGGTCATGGAACCGGCCAGTGCGGCCTACGAGGTCAACGATCTTCATCGGGCGATCACAAACCTCGCCATGACCAACATCCGTACCGTCATGGGTTCAATGGCGCTCGACGAACTGCTGAGCCAGCGCGACCGGATTAACCAGACGATCCTGGGCGTGGTCGACGAGGCGACCTCGACCTGGGGCGTGAAGGTCACCCGCGTCGAGATCAAGAACATCGAGCCGCCTCGCGACCTGGTCGATGCCATGGCGCGTCAGATGAAGGCCGAGCGTGACCGTCGCGCGACCATCCTGGATGCCGAGGGCGTGAAGCAGTCGGACATCCTGGTCGCCGAAGGTCAGAAGCGATCGCTGATCCTGGAGGCCGAGGGACGCCGCGAAGCCGCCTTCCGCGAGGCCGAGGCGCGGGAGCGTGCTGCCCAGGCCGAGGCCAAGGCCACCCGCGACGTCTCCGGGGCCATCGCTCGCGGCGATCTGCAGGCGATCAACTACTTCGTGGCACAGAAGTATGTCGATGCGCTCAAGGCGCTCGCCGATGCGCCCAACCAGAAGATCCTTTTCCTGCCGCTTGAGGCCGCGGACACGATCGGCGCCATCGGCAGCGTGACCGAGATCGTCCGCGAGGCCTTCGGCGGCGGGTCCGGCGCGTCACCGAGTCAACCGCCGGCAAGCACCGCCACGCGCAGCGCCCCGCACACACGTCCGCAGCCGGTCCAGCCACCACCCGCGCCCGAACCAGCCACCCGCTCGTACGAGTCACGACCCTCGCGCAGCCCCTGGGACCCGTGAGCGGAGGACGCTGAGACATGTTCGACACACTGCTCTACTGGCACTGGTGGATCCTGGCCGTCGTTCTGATCATCCTGGAACTGACGATCTCCGGCACCTTCTTCTTCCTGTTCCTCGGCGGTGCGGCCGTCATCGTGGGACTGGCCGCCATGATCCCCGGCGTGACGTGGGAGATTCAGCTCTTTCTCTTCGCGACACTGTCGATCGTCTCGGTGTTCTCCTGGCGCAAGTGGAAACCCAAACCGCGGGAAAGCGAACACCCCACGCTCAACAAGCGGGGCCATCAGTACATCGACCGTCAGTTCACCCTGGGTGAGCCGATCGTCAACAACACCGGAAAGCTGATCGTCGCTGACACCACATGGAAGATCACCGGTCCCGACCTGCCGTCGGGCACCCAGGTGACCGTCGTCGAAGTGGTGGGAACGGCGTTGCGGGTGGAGAAGACCGGGGCCGAAGCGGGCTGACAACCTGAATGATTAAACCGCCCGTCGTGCCTTGAGTGCCGCGCCCAGGGTACCTTCGTCGAGATAGTCCAGTTCACCGCCCAGCGGCACGCCAAGCGCAAGGCGCGAGACCTTCACGTCGGCGTCTTCGAGGCGGTCGGTCACGTAGTGGGCGGTGGTCTGGCCGTCGACGGTGGCATTGGTCGCGAGGATGACTTCCTCGACGGATGAATCGGAGGCCCGGCCAACCAGATCGGCAATCCGCAGGTCTTCGGGCCCGACACCGTCGAGCGCCGAGAGCGTCCCGCCAAGAACGTGATAGAGCCCGCCGAACACCCCGGCGCGCTCCAGCGCCCAGAGGTCGCCGACCTCCTCGATCACGCACAGCACCGATCGGTCTCGCCTGGGGTCGGTGCAGACGGAGCACGGCTCGACGGTGTCGAGGTTACCGCAGATCGGGCACACCCTCACGGCTTCGGCCGTCTCGTCGAGAGCCGCGGCGAGCGGACCCAGCAAGGTCTCCCGGTTCTTCAGGAGATGCAGCACCGCACGCCGTGCCGAACGCCGACCCAGACCCGGAAGGCGGGCCAGCAACGCGGCCAGACGATCGATCTCGGGTCCGCCCATGGGGTCAGAACGGCAGGTTCATGCCTGCGGGCAGATTGAGGCCGCCGGTGAGCTTGCCCATTTCTTCCTTCACATGAGCCTCGACCCTGGTGCGCGCGTCGTTGACAGCTGCGACGATCAGGTCCTCAAGCACCTCGGTGTCGTCAGGCGTGACCAGCGACGGGTCGATGGTCAGCGATTTCAGCTCATGCTTGCCGCTCATCATGGCCTTTACCATGCCCGCACCGGCACTGCCCTCAATCTCGGTCTGGGCGAGCTCCTCCTGCACGGCGGCCATCCTGCCCTGGAGCTCCTGGGCCTGCTTCATCATCTTGGCGAGGTTCATGAACCGGTGTTCTCCATCTGGGCGTTGTCGGCATCGAGGACGTCGACGACCTCCGCGCCGGGAAAGGCTTCGAGAATGCGCGCGACGCCGGGGTCGGATGCGGCCTCGGCAAGGCGGGCGCTGCGGCGCTCTTCTTCCTGCTCGATGAGCGTCTTCGATGCATCGCCGTTGTCCCTCGACGTGGCGACGACCCATCGTTCGCCCGTCCAGGTCTCGAGGTCGCGCGCCAGGATGCGCGAAAAGTCCGACGGCAACTGGTCGTCGACCATGATGTCGATCTGGCCTGGCCGGTAGGACACCAGCCGGACGTTGTTGCGCAGCTGCGTGCGCCGGATCATGCCGCCCTGCTCACCGACAAGCTCGACCAGGGCCTCGAAGGTCCCGGGCATCGGCACATGCGAGGGCGACCCGGACACGGGCGGCGCTGCGGCAGGTTCCGGCGGCGGCGCTGCGGCCATCGCCTGAGCGACGCTCGGTGCGTCCTGCGGCGCGGCAGGCGGCGTGCCCGACTGCGGCGTGCCCGACTGCGGCGGTGCATCCTGCAGCACCTTGAGCGCGTCCTCCGGCGTCGGCAGGTCGGCGCTGTGAGCGAGGCGCACGAGCGTCATCTCGACGGCCAGCAGGCTGTCGGGCGCCATGCGCGCCTCGGAGATGCCTTTGAGCAGAATCTGCCAGGCGCGCGTCAGCTGTGGCACGGCGAGGCGCTCGGCCATGGCGCCGCCGCGCACCCGCTCGAACTCCGGCGCGGCATAACGCGCGGCATCCGGCGTTGCCTTGTAGCGCGTCAGCCAGTGCGTGAACTCCAGCAGATCCTCAAGGACGACCACGGGGTCGACGCCCGCCGCGTACTGGTTCCCCAGGTTGCCGAACGCCGCGGCGATGTCGCCCGACATCACAGCCTCAAACAGGTCAAAGACCAGACCCCGGTCGGCCAGACCCAGCATCTCGCGCACGTCGGTCTCGGCAACCTTGCCCTGACCCTGGGCGATTGCCTGGTCGAGAATCGAGAGGCCGTCGCGCGCCGATCCGTCCGCGGCGCGCGCAATCAGCGCCAGCGCCTCTTCAGAAGCTTCGGCACCCTCCTTCTCGACAAGTTCGGCGAAATGGGTCGCGAGCTCTGCGGCGTCGATGCGGCGCAGGTCGAAACGCTGGCAGCGCGACAGGATGGTCGCGGGAATCCTGCGCAGTTCGGTCGTCGCGAAGACGAACTTCAGGTGCTCGGGCGGCTCCTCCAGCGTCTTCAACAGCGCGTTGAACGCCGCGTTTGACAGCATGTGGACCTCGTCCATGACATAGATCTTGTAGCGACCCATGACCGGCCGATAACGCGCCGCCTCAAGCAGATCGCGCATGTTGTCGATGCCGGTGTGGCTGGCCGCATCGATCTCAAGCACATCGACATGCCGGTCCTCGGCGATCGCGACACACGGCTCGCACACGCCGCAGGGTTCGGCCGTCACGCCGCCCTGCCCGTCGGGTCCGACGCAGTTCAGGATGCGTGCGAGAATGCGCGCCGTCGTGGTCTTGCCCACACCACGCACGCCGGTCAGCAGGAAGGCCTGGGCAATCCGGCCGCTCGACACGGCATTGCGCAGGGTGCGCACCAAGGCATCCTGCCCGCGCAGCCCCTCAAGACCGGTCGGGCGGTACTTGCGCGCGAGAACGCGATACTCGGTGGCGGCGTCGTTGGCTACGGCCTGGGCTCCGGCTGTCGGTGGGCCAAACGCCCGTCCGGGCCCGGCGGGCGGCGTGGAAGACCGGCTCGACCCGAGTGAATCCCGCTACGGCTGCTTCCTTCCGGACCTGACCGGGTTCACGAGTCAGCCCGTCCAAGCCGGCCTTCCAGGGTGACAGTATCGAGCGACTAGGCTGCCGCGCAACCCCACGCCGTGCGATTGCACGGTAATGGGCCGCATGCCAGCGTTTCCGGCATGGCCGATCTCATCCATCACAGCGGACAGGCGATCGAACGTGCCGGCGCACGACGCAAGGACGATGCTTGAGGCTGGACACCTGCGCGCCTTTACGAACCCCGCGAGTCGGCGGAGGAGGAATCGGGCGTCGATGTCGGCGATGTCAGCTGTTTCCCGACCCAACCCTGGCCCTGGCCCCTGATGCTCGGTTCCATGCACAGGCCAGGTTCCATGCACAGGTCCGCGGCGATCACGCTCGACGATGAGGAACTGGCCGAGGCGCACCGGTTCACCCGGGCGGAGCCCGCCGCGCCCGACCTCGATATCGCGCTGCCGCATCGCGATTCCATCCCCCGTCGCCTGATCGACCATTGGGTCGCGTCGGGTTAGGATGCGCTCAATCAGCCGAACCCGGGGCAGTCGAACCTGGGGCAGCCGAACCCAGGGCAACAGCCATGAGCCGTCTCGAAATCCACCAGATCCCCGTTCTGTCGGACAACTACGTTTACCTCGCCCATTGTCCCGAGACCGGCGCGACGGGCGTCGTCGATCCCGCCGTGACCGGCCCTGTGCTGGAGGCAGCCGCGCAAAAGGGCTGGCAGATCACGCACATCCTCAACACTCACCACCACGGCGACCACACCGGCGGCAACATCGGGATCAAGAATGCCACCGGCTGCACGATCGTCGGTCCCGGAGCCGACCGCGACCGCATTCCCGGCATCGATATCGGGATCGACGAGGGTGACATCTGCACGCTGGGCAATGCCGAGGCGAAGGTCTTTTTCTGCCCGGGCCATACCCGGGGCCATATCGCCTTCTGGTTTGCTGATTCCGATGCGCTGTTCTGCGGCGACACCATGTTCGCCATGGGCTGCGGCCGCCTGTTCGAAGGCACCCCGGCCCAGATGTGGACCTCGCTGCAGAAGTTCATGAAACTGCCCGGAGAGACCCGCATCTACTGCGCCCACGAGTACACCCAGGCCAACGGCCGCTTCGCGCTCTCGGTCGAGCCCGACAACCGGGACCTCATTCAGCGCATAACCGAGGTCGACGCCAAACGCGAGCAGGATATCCCCACCGTGCCTTCGACGCTCGCCGAGGAACGCGCCACGAACCCCTTCCTCAGGCCCGAAAGCCCGCTGCTGCAAAAGACCATCGGTATGGTCGGCGGCGATCCCGTCGCCGTGTTCGCCGAAACCCGCCTCCGGAAGGACAACTTCTAGGAGCCCGGCCCAACGTTGAAGCGGTCGGCGGGTCATCCGCATGATGACGCGCGGTTGTCGCTTGATCGTTCGAGCGGCGCAGCGACCTGAAGCTCGGGGGTCTGGGTGTCGACGAGGTCCCCGAGGGTCTGGCTGATGCACCGCGATATGTGGAACATGCACTGGGGTACTGGACATTGGGGGCACTGGCCGGCCCTCAGTCATCGCCCGCCACGCGCTTCTGGGCTTCGTCGCGGTAATGGTGCGCCGGGTAGGTCCCGAGGATGCGCACCTCGCGGGCATGGAATTCGAGCTCTTCCAGAGCCAGGCGCATCAGGCGTTCATCGGGATGCCCGTCGGCGTCGGCATAGAACTGGGCGGCGCTGAACGTGCCGTCGAGCATGTAGCTCTCGATCTTTGTCAGGTTCACGCCGTTTGTCGCGAACCCGCCGAGCGCCTTGTAGAGGGCGGCGGGCACGCTGCGCACGCGGAACACCATGCTGGTGATCAGAGGCTCCGGGCCGGGGTCCGGCACCACCGCCTCGCGCGAGAGGATCAGGAAGCGGGTGTGGTTGTGCGCGCCGTCTTCCATCTCTGTGCCGAGAACGTCGAGACCGTAGATCTTGCCGGCCAGTTCCGACGCGATCGCGCCATGTGACGGGTCACCGCGCTCGGTGATGTCGCGCGCGGCACCGGCCGTGTCGGCATGAACCATGGGCGTCAGCCCCATGGTGCGCAGGCGGCTGCGACACTGGTCGAGCGCCTGGACGTGCGAATGAACAGTTACCAGCGAATCGACCGTTGCACCGGGCACGGCCAGAAGATGGTGGTTCACCCGCTGGAAGTGCTCACCCACGATGTGGAGCGAGGAATGCGGCATCAGGCGATGGACATCGGCAACGCGCCCGGCGAGCGAATTCTCGATCGGCATCATGGCGAGCCGCGCCGCGCCGCTCTCGACCGCCTGGAACACGTCCTCGAACGATGCACACGGCAGCACCGCCATCTCAGGATGGACCTCGCGGCAAGCCAGGTGCGAATAGGCTCCGGGCTTGCCCTGGAAGGCAATGGTGTTGTCGGCAGTCATGGAGGTGTCAGTGTCGGCTTCGGGGCGTTCAGGCAACCGGCGCCAGAATGGCGCGTGCCCGCTCAAGATCGGCCGGAGTATCGACACCGGGCGGAATCGAGTCAACGCGCGCCACGGCGATCGTCATGCCCGCTTCGAGCGCACGCAACTGCTCCAGCCGTTCGCGCCGTTCGAGATCGCTCACGGGCAGTCCGACGAATTCTTCCAGCGCCGCGCGCCGGTAGACATAAAGCCCCACGTGATGCCACAGCGGCCCCTCACCCGTTGGCGCGGTGGCGCGTGTGAAATAGAGCGCACGGCCGTAGCCGCTGTCCTGCCAGCTCACCACGGCCTTGACCACACTGGGATCCGTCCGTTCGGCGGCGTCATCGATTTCGGCGACAAGGGTTGCGAGATCGGCGTTGCCGGCGGCGAGCGCGTCCACGGCGCTTCGGATCGCCTGGGGATCGAGTGTCGGAAGGTCGCCCTGAACGTTGATGACCGTGTCGGCTTCGCCGTCGGGATCGAGACGCTGCAAGGCCTGGAAGATGCGGTCGGAGCCCGACGGAAGGTCGGGATCGGTGAGCACGGCCTCGCCACCGGCAGCCGCCACGGCGTCGGCGATTTCGGGCTCCGCCGCAGCGACTGCGACGCGACCGCAATCGGCCTCCATGGCACGACGCCAGACCTGCACGATCATGGGTGCCCCCGCGATCTCCGCCAAAGGCTTGCCGGGAAGGCGCGTGGACGCCAAACGCGCCGGAATCAAGACAATCGCGGCCATGTTTAAACCCTTTCAGGGGTTGAACACGCGACCGTGACATGGCTAATCTCGCCGCGCTTTTCCGGGGTCTGCCGAGGCAGGCGGGCCCTCCTCTTCCGCAAGGTCGGTACACATGGATTCCCTTGAATTCAACAAAATTGCCGGCGGTCTTCTGGTCGGTCTGCTTCTGGCCGTGGGCATCGGCAAGCTCGGCAGCATCCTCTATGCGCCGTATCTTCCCGAACACGCCGCTGTGGAGACCGTGGCTGACGCCCATTCGGACACGGATGTCGGCGGCGACGGGGCGACCGAACAGGCTGCCGTTCCCTTCGGGATGTTGCTGGCTTCTGCCGATCCCGCCGATGGCGAAGGTCTTTTCCGCCGCTGCGCGACCTGTCACACGATCGAGTCGGGTGGCGGCAACAAGGTGGGCCCGAACCTCTATGGAATCATCGGCGCGTCCGCTGAACACAGCGCCGACTTCGGCAACTATTCCGGTGCGATCTCCAGCGTCGTCGACTCTTGGTCGTTCGAAAACATGAACGCCTTCCTCGAGAACCCCAGGGGTTATGCGCCGGGCACCAGCATGGGCTTTGCCGGCCTGCCTGACGCCGAGGATCGCGCAAACCTGATTGCCTGGCTCAACACCCGGAGCGATGCGCCGGTGGACCTGCCGGCGGTCGAAGAGATGCCCGCCGAAGACGACGCCGAAGCGATGGGCGACGAGGCCATGAGCGACGAGGCCATGGCCGCCGACACCATGACCGCCGAAAAGCTCGCGGCGCAGGACGCCGAAGTTCACGGCGACACGGTCGACGGGACCATCGATGCAACCGGTGAGGTCATGGACCAGGCGACGAACGCTGCCGGGGACATGGTCGACGAAGCGGCCGGTGGCAGCGCGGCGATGACAGCGGTGGCCGCCGCCTCGGCCCAGGACGGTCGGGGCGTCGCGCGGAAGTGCAGCAGCTGCCACACCTTCGATGAGGGCGGCGCGAACCGCGTCGGGCCCAACCTCTGGGGCATCATGAATCAGGACATCGGCAGCGTGGAAGGCTACAGCTACTCCGATGCGATGGCCTCGGAGCCGGGTACCTGGACGGTCGACAGGATGTGGAGCTACATCATGGATCCCAAGGGCGACATCCCGGGCACCAGGATGGGCTTCCGCGGCATCGCCGACGAGGAAGACCTCGCGGCACTGATTGCCTATCTCTCGACGCTGAAGTGAGTGCGGCAGGCCAGAACACTCAGGACTTCGGAGAACGGATGTGACCGACGAGCAGGACCTGAAACACAAGGAGCTCGACGGGCGCAGGATCGCGGCTGAATTGCGGATGGAAACAGCTGCCGAAGTCGCCGCGCTCAAGGACGCCGGCTGGGATCCGCGTCTGATCTCCATCGTGATCGGCGACACCGCCGCTGTCGAGATCTATGTGCGCAACCAGCGCCGTACCGCCGGGAAGGTTGGTATCGCGTTCGACGAGCGGAACTTCCCGGCCGATGTCACCGAACCGGAAATGATCGCCGCGATCCAGGCGATGAACGCCGATCCCCGCGTGACGGGCATCATCATCCAGCGCCCGGTGCCGCCGCAGATCAACGTCAAGCGCCTGCAGAGCGCGATTCATCCCCTCAAGGATGTCGAGGGCCTGCATCCGACCTCGATCGGCAATATCGTCTACAACGAGATCGAGCTTGGCCCCTGCACAGCCATGGCCTCGGTCCACATGCTCAGGAACACGGGCCTTTCGCTCTCGGGCCTTGAGGTGGTCGTGGTCGGCCATTCCGAAATCGTCGGCAAGCCCATCGCCTTCCTGCTGATGGCCGAGGGCGCAACGGTCACCGTCTGCCATCACATGACGCGCAACCTCGCCGTCCATTGCCGCCAGGCGGATGCTGTCTTCGTCGCGGTCGGCCGTCCCGGACTGGTCATCGGCAACATGATCAAGCCGGGTGCGGCGGTGATCGACATCGGCATCAACCGCGTCGTCGAGGACGACGGCACCGAGCGCACCGTAGGCGACTGCGATTTCGAGAGCTGCCGCGAGATCGCGGGCTGGATCACACCGGTCCCCGGCGGCGTCGGCCCTGTCACCGTCGCCATCCTGATGCACAACACGGTGACCGGTGCCAAGCGCCAGAAAGAGTTCTACTCCTCCACCTTCACCGCCGATGCCTGGACGACGGGACCCGACGCAGCAGCATCGGCCTGGCGTCAGACGTCGTAGCCGTCTGGTCCCGCGAAACCGCTGATCTTCCGCTTCATCAGTGCTGCCAACTCAGTGCCGCGAAGCGGATCGTCGTGTGATCCCTGAGGTCGTGTGCGAGACAGGGGCCGACGGGCTCAAGGCCGACCAGCTCCGATCGCCGGGATCGTGCCAGCCTTGAGCGCATGGCGCAGGAGGTCGAAAAGGCATCAATCGTCATGGCGCATTCCCCTGTCGTGCTTCCAGGTACGCGACAGATTGCATCTCGACCAGGCGCGAGGCCGTTCGCTGGAACTCGAAGCTGCCGTCGCCCATGGGGTAGAGCCGATCCGGCGTCGCGTCGGCCGAGCAGATCAACCCGACCCGGTTCTCATAGAAAATGTCGATCAGCGTGACGAAGCGCTTGGCCTCGTTGCGCTGCTCCCATGTCATGGCCGGGATGCCGTCAATGATCACCGTGTGAAAAGCCTCGGCAATCGCGAGGTAGTCCGCGCTGCCCAGAGGCCTTTCGCAGAGTTCGGCGAAGTCGAAGCGGGCGATCTGGCGGGCCTGCTGCGCCACATGGTGCACTCGGCCCTGAACCTCGATCTCCATGGCCTCGATATCGGCATCGCCCACCAGCCGGGCGAAGGCCTTGTCGAGCACCTGGCGCGCCATGGCGTCGGCCGGGACGACATAGAGATCCGCGCCCGCAAGGAAGGCCATGCGGTAGTCCCGGTCGGCATCGACCGCGACGATGTCGAGCCGTTCCTCCAGCATGGCGATGAAGGGCAGGAAAAGCTGGCGGTTGATACCGCCGGCGTAGAGATCCTTCGGGTGGCGGTTCGAGGTTGCCACCATCACGACGCCGCGGGCGAAGAGCTTTTCGAACAGCCGGCCCAGGATCATAGCGTCAGCGATATCGGTGACATGGAATTCGTCGAAACAGAGCAGCATGCCCGGCCGGCTCAGGTGGTTCGCGACTGCCTCGATCGTATCGGAATCGCTGCCGTGACCGCCGGACTGCCGCTCCACATGGATCGTCCGGTGCACCTCCTGCATGAAAGCGTGAAAGTGCACCCGGCGCTTGGCCACACCCTCGACGGTCTCGTAGAACAGATCCATCAGCATCGATTTCCCGCGCCCGACGCCACCGTGGAGATAGACACCGCGCGGTGCGGGCGGCGCCTCGGTGCGGCCGAACAGACGGGACAGCAGCCCGCCCGCGACCTTGACCGGTGCGCCGAGCTCGCGCATCAGCCGATCGAGCCGGACCATCGCCGCTTCCTGCACGGGATCGGGCGTCAGCCCACCTGGCCCGCAGAGTGCGTTGTAGCGGTCGAGAGGACCCTTGGACATATGGAGACCGGCGCGAGAGAGGCTTCCGTGTAGACCGGATTTCGGGGTTCTGTCACGGCGAGCCATGACCCTGCGCCGGGGCTGGCGTGGGATCGTTTCGACAAGGTGGACCACGCCATGGCCGATCCCGATCCCTGTTTCACATCCGCCACCGAACTCGCCCGCCGCATCCCGACCAGGGAGATATCGCCCGTCGAGATCGTCGAGAGTCGTGAAGCGACCTTCCGGTACTTCGTCCAGGCTTCGCGCGTAGCGGCGAGGGAGCCGTTGATGCCGATCACCCCTTGGCCGTGCCCGGCTGCTTAGCTGGCGGCGCTGATTGGCTGTCCGGTAGCCTGCCCTGGAGGATATCCCGTTCGGATCGAATCAGTCTGAGCGGGTGAATCCGCTCTGGCGGCGAGGCACGATCAGGGCGTCGACGGATGTGCAGCCCTCGGTGTGAACGATCAGCGGATTGATGTCGATGCCCTCGATCCAGGGGGCATGGGCAACGGCGAAGTCGGACAGCGCCCTGAGTGCGGTGATGAGGGCGGCGCGATCGGCCGGCGGTGCACCCCGGAAGCCATCGAGCAGCGTTGCCAGACGCCCGCCCTCGATCAGTGCTTCGAAGTCGCCGGGTGCGGGCGGCAGGCAACACATTTTGACCTCGTCGAAGAGCTCGGCCAGCACGCCGCCCGGTCCGACCGCAAGCACGAGGCCGAAGGCCGGATCGCGGGCGATGCCGGCGATGACCTCGACGCCCGGTCCGGCCATCGCTTGCACTGCGATCGCAGTCTCACCGGCTGCGGCATCCATGGCACCGAGCTTCTCCGTGAGGCGACCCCAGGCCGCGCGCACGGCATCGGCGTCGCCGAGCCGCAATTCGATCAGGCCGTGTTCGCTGCGGTGGGGGATGGCATCGCCCACCGCCTTCATGACCGCCGGGTAGCCGATCTCGCCGGCCGCCACGACGGCGTCGTCAACATCGGTCGCGATCCGCTCCGGGGACGCGGGCAGGCCGGCTGAGGCGAGCAGCCGCTTGGCGTCAATCTCATGGACCGAGGCGCGTCCGGACCAAGACGGTGCCTCGCCGTGCGCGGTTTCGGCGTTGCTTCCGAAGGTGCGGCCATTGACCCAGTCCGCCACCTTGCACACGGCGCTCAGTCCCTGGGTCAGACCCGACAGCATGGCGATGCCGAGCTTCGTCATCTCCTCGACCTGGTGTGTCTTCATCACGCCGTGGCGCGAACTCATGAGATAGAAGGGCAGGTCGCGTCCCTCGAAATTCCGTTCCATCATGCCGCGCACGATCTCGTCCTGGCCGAGGTAGTCGACCGCCTGGCCGTCGTTGGCATCGAGCAGGACGCCGACAGCGTCGTAGTCGCCGCAGGTAAAGAGCTGGTTGAGCGTGACGCTGAAGTTGGCGGCGAAGTCGCCCTGGCCCCAGGAATCGGCCGGGTTGCCGTCGCCGGTCAGCGGGCCGATCCCGCTCTCGATCCTCTGGCGGATCTCGGGCCGGAGCGGCGGAAAGTCGAAGCCGGCGCGTTCAGCCATGTCGAGCAAAAGCCCGGCGTGGCCGCCCGAACCTGTGACAACGCTGAGCCGCTTGCCGCGCGGCAGGTTCCTGCCGTGCAGAACGGCGAGCACCTCGGTCATCTCCTCCATGCTCTCGACCTCGATCGCGCGGTGCGCGCGCAGCATTGCCGAGAAGACACGCGCCTCGCCTGCCATGCCGCCGGTGTGTGTCGCGATCGCCGTCTGGGCGCGGGCCGATTGTCCCGCCTTGAGCACGACCACGGGCTTGCCGGCATCGGCTGCCCGGTCGAGTGCGGCGACGAAACGCTCGGGATCGCGGATGGTCTCGGTGAAGAGCGCGATGATCCCGGTCGCGGGATCGTCGATCATGTGTTCGACGAACATGGCGCTTGTTGTGACCGCCTCGTTGCCGGTCGAGACGACATGGCTGAAGCCGTAGCGCCGGGTGTCGGTCAGCATGCCGATCGAGATCGAGCCCGACTGCGACACGAAGCCGACCTTGCCGGTCAGGCGTTCACGGTCGAGCACGTCCATCATGTAGGCATGGCTGCGGTTGGCGAGGCTCATCGCGCCCATGCAATTGGGTCCGCACAGAACGATGCCGTTCTCGCGGCAGATCTCGACGATGCGCGCCTGCTGGCGTGCGCCGTCCTCGCCCGCTTCGGCGAAACCGCCGGCGAAGATCACAAGCGCGCCCACGCCGATCCCGGCGGCCTCCTCAACCGCTGTCAGCACGCGTTCCTGCCCGAGACAGATGGCGGCCAGGTCGACCGGCGACCCGATCGCCGCGAGGTTCCGATGGCAGGCGTGCCCCAGCACCTCGGCGCGCCCGGGATGCACCGGGTGGATCGCGCCGCCAAAGCCGAGCGCACCCAGCGATTCGACAATCGTGCGGCCGATCGAGATTCGGTCCGAAGCACCGACGACTGCAATGGACATCGGGTTGAGCAGGCTGTCGAGGGCCATGGGGCAGACTCCGACGGACACAGGCGTGCCCGCGTCGTTACGGCCAGCCCGCGCGGAGGTCAACGTCCGGTGATAGTTGCACTGCCACGATCCCGGCCCTTGAGCGGATCGCACTTCGTTGGAACCGCAAGCGGTTCCAACGAAGTGCGTGAATCCGCTCTGCATCTTTAAAGACTCAGAGCATATCCCGTTCAGATTGATTCAATCTGAACGGGATATGCTCTAGCCTCCCGATACCTGAAGCGGGGAAGAGCAGTTGGATATCGACTACGGCCACGATCTCGAGGCCTTTCGCACCGGGATCGGCGAACGCATTCGCGCCATCCTTCCCGACGATCTGCGCGACAAGATCCGGCGCGAGCATCGCGGACTCGACTACCGCGACACCGGCCGCTGGACCCGCATCCTCTGGGAGCAGGGCGGCTGGTCGGTTCCGGGCTGGCCCGTTGAACATGGCGGGCCCGGCTGGACCTGGCCGCAGCAATACCTGTTCGAACGGACACTCGCCGACTGCGAGGCGCCGCCGCTCAACATCTTCTCGGCGGGCATGGTCGGCCCGGCCCTGATCGCGTTCGGCACCGAGGACCAGAAGGCGCGCTTCCTGCCCGGTCTGGCCAACGGCGACATCATGCTCTGCCAGGGCTATTCGGAACCCGACGCAGGGTCCGATCTCGCCTCGCTCAGGTGCCGTGCCGAACGCGACGGCGATCGCTACATCATCAACGGCACGAAGATCTGGACCACCGACGCCCATCACGCGAACTGGATGTTCGGCCTGTTTCGCACCGACAGCTCGGGCAGGAAACAGCACGGCATCACGCTCCTGCTGCTCGACATGTCCACACCCGGCATCACGCTGAGCCCGGTGCTGACCTTCGAGGGCAACCACGAGGTCAACCAGACCTATTTCGAGAACGTCCGCGTGCCGGTCGAGAATCGTATCGGTGAGGAGCATCGGGGCTGGGGCATCGGCAAGTACATCCTGGGCATGGAACGCTTCGGTTCGGCGGAGGTGAGCCGGACCAGGGGCATGATGCGCCGGCTGAAGGCCATTGCGGCGGAGGAGCCGCGCGGCGATCGCCGGGTGATCGACGATCCCCGATTCGCGCTCGACCTGGCGCGCGCCGAAATCGCCCTGCGTGCGGTCGAGCTGACCGAGCAGCGCATGCTCTTCGGCCCCGGCGGTCCCGACGCGATGGGCTTCGAGGCCTCGCTCCTGAAGGTACGTGGCACCGAGGTGCAGCAGCAGGTCATGGGCCTGATGGTCGAAGCGCTGGGCAGCTACGGTGCGATCGACACCGATGGGATCGCGCCCGGCGGCGACAACGCCGAACCGCTGGGACCGGATGCTGCGGTCCATGCGGCGGACATCTTCTACAACATCCGCAAATCGACCATCTGGGGCGGCTCGACAGAGGTGCAGAAGAACATCATTGCCAAGGCCGTTCTGGGTCTGTGAGGCGGGCATGGATTTCTCGCTGACCGAAGACCAGACCCTGTTCCGCGACACGATCGGTCGTGTCGTCGCCGATCTCTTCCCCTTCGAACGGCGCCAGGCGGCGGTCGCGAGCGCCGAAGGCTTCCGCGCGGAAGACTGGTCGCAGCTCGCCGAACTCGGCTGCATGGCCGCCGCCTTTCCGGAAGATTGCGGCGGGCTCGACGGCGGACCCGAGGCGCTCATGCTGGTGGCCGAAAGCATGGGCCGTCATCTGGTCAACCTGCCGTTTTTTGCCAGCGTCGTGCTGGGCGGCCATGCCGTGCTGTTCGGCACCCGCGACGACCGGCGCCAGGCCATCCTTCCCGCCGTCGCCGACGGTTCGGTCCGGCTTGCCCTGGCGGTCGCGGAGCGTCAGTCCGGTTTCGATCTCGCCGATGTGGCGACCCGGGCCCTGGCGGACGGCGATGGCTGGGTCATCGCAGGCCGGAAGGACATGGTCCTTTACGGCCAGGCTGCCGACACCCTGATTGTCTCCGCACGCACAGCGGGGGACCGGAACGACCGGGACGGGATCGGCCTGTTTGCCGTGCCGGCATCGGGGCCCGGCGTCACGCTGTCGGGCTTTGCCCTGCACGACGGCGGGCGCGCGGCCAACATCCGTTTCGATAACGTGCGCGTGGCAGACCATGCGCTCCTCGGTGAGGCCGACGCCGGGCTGCCCGTGCTCGAACGCGTGCGCGACCACGGCATCGCCTTTCTGTGCGCCGATGCGGTGGGGTCGATGTGGCAGGTCCACGAGACCACGCTCGAATACCTCAAGACACGCCAGCAGTTCGGCCAGACCCTCGGTTCCTTCCAGGCACTCCAGCACCGCATGGTCGATGTCTACATGAGCTGCGAACTCGCCCAGTCGATGGTGCTTGAGGCAACGCTCAACCTCGACAAGGACGCGGCAACACGCAGCCATGCCGCATCGGCCGCCAAGGTCGCGGTCGGCGAGGCCGTACGCAAGGTCGCCGAGGAAGGCGTGCAGCTTCACGGCGGCATCGGCATGACGTTCGACATGCCCCTTGGCCATCACCTCAAGCGCGCGATGGTCATGAACGCGACGCTGGGCGATGTCCGTCATCATCTCGAGGCCTGTGCGGGCCGGGCCCGCAGCGGACAAGCGGAGGAACGATCATGTCCGATATCCTGAGGACGGAACGACGCGGCAAGGTTCTGGAGGTCACGCTCGACCGGCCGCCGGTCAATGCGATCGATGCGGCGACGTCGATGGCGCTCTACAATGCCTTTCGCGAGCTTCAGGACGACGACAGCCTGCTCGTCGGCATTATCACCGGCACCGGCGACCGCGCCTTCTCCGCAGGCTGGGACCTCAAGGCCGTGGCAGCCGCCGACAGGCTCGATGAGGTCGACGTCGAGGAATCGCCCGGGGGGTTCGCCGGCCTGACCGAGTTCTGGGATCTCACGAAACCGGTCTTCGCCGCGGTCAACGGCTTTGCCATCGGCGGCGGGTTCGAGCTCGCCCTGTCGGCCGACATCGTCATTGCTGCCGAGCATGCCGAGTTCTGGCTGCCGGAGATGGAGCGCGGGTTTCTGGCGAGCGCGGGCGCCATCCAGCGTCTGCCACGCCGCATCCCCTACAACGTCGCCATGGACCTCTTCTTCACGGGTCGGCACATGGATGCCGCCGAGGCCAGGCACTGGGGCCTGGTGCGCGATGTCGTCCCGGCCGACCGGCTTATGGACCACACCCGCGCGCTCGCCGAAAAGCTGAGCGAAGGTGCGCCGCTCGCGCTCCAGGGCATGAAGGCGATCATGCCCGCGATCATGACCCTGCCGCTCGACCAGGCCATGCACAGGACCAGGCCCGGCAACTCCGGCGTCGACGTCTACGAGCGCATGATGGCTTCCGAGGACGCGATCGAGGGCCCCCGCGCCTTTGCCGAGAAGCGCAAGCCGAACTGGAAAGGGCGCTGACAGACCGCACGTGACGCGGAGGCCACGCGTGACGCCGCGACGACGATGACGCCACAACAGATGAGCGAACGGATGAGCGAACTGATGAGCGATGCCATCGATACGGCCCGGAGCCCATCCCGTTTGGAGCGAACCAATCCGAACGGGTGACGATGCTATGAGTCTTCAGGATGCAGAGCGGATCGCCCCTGGCTGGAACCGCTCCGCTACCCCTCCGAAACGCTGCTCACGGACCATCGCTCCCCGCCGGACCACGGTCCGCAAGCGGTCAAGGCACCGGCTTCAATCGCCACGCGCCGTCCTCGCCCTTCTCCAACGGCCAAACAAGGCCCTCCGGCAGGCTCTTCGGCGGTGGAAAGGGCTGGGCGCTGCGCAGCATCTCCTGCGTCAGACCGAGCGCGCCGGAGAGGTCCGCTTCGGTGAGACCTGCTCCGGTGAGATCCGCTCCACCGAGGGCCGCGCCGTTGAAGTCCGCGCCGAAGAGGGCCGCGCCGTTGAGGTTCGCGCCGTCGAGGAGCGCGCCGTTGAGGTTCGCGCCGTTGAGGTTCGCGTCGGTGAGGTTCGCGCCTAAGAGAGCCGCGCCTAAGAAGTTCGCGCGTGAGAGGTTCGCGTCGGTGAGGTCCGCGCCGGAAAGGTTCGCGTGGTGGAGGATCGTGTTGTAGAGGATCGCGTCTCTAAGGTTCGCGCGGGAGAGGTTCGCATCGGGGAGGTTCGCGTTGGTGAGATCCGCGCCGGAAAGGTTCGCGCCGGAAAGGTTCGCGCCGGAGAGATTGAGCCTCAAGGAAGCTTCGATGTCAGCCAATCCGCCTTGACCGGACAGACGCTTTCGGCATTCCGACACCGCCCTTATTGCCGCTTCAACATCCGTCGGGCACCCTTGGTCCGCGTGTTTCGAGTTTGTTGCATCGTTGGCGCTATCGACCGCCCTTGCCCCTTCGGACTCGGTCGGGTGCCTCGCGAACGCGCAAAGCAGCTGCATGATCTGGACGTGATAGTCCTCGGGATGGTCTTGAGCCAGCCGCTCCAGTGCGTAGATGCCGCCCATGCGGGTGGCCAGCGTGGCACTGCCCAGCATGTCCGCGCCCTTCTGGTAGCGCTCGTTCCGAAGGCCGCGCTCGGAGGTGTCCGCCTGCCTGTTGGCGATTTTCGCCTGCTCGTTAGCGGTTTCCGCCTGCCTGTTGGCGATTTTCGCCTGCTCGTTAGCGATTTTCGCCTGCTCGTTAGCGACGACACTCCGCCATCCAGCCAGCAGCAGGCCGATGACAGCCGCAAGTACGAGCACCAGGTCGGACAGGGAGTCGCTTTTGCATGCGCCTTCATCCCTCGCCTTTTCGTCAAACAAACCCCACCCCGAGCACAGCGCCTCCTGAATGGCCGGCAACGCCAGCAGCACCGCCGGAATGGCCAGTAGCACCAGCAGCCAGCCCCGGCCCTGAATCTTTCCCCAAAGGTTCCGAAGTCTCGTCATCCTGTCACCGTCCCTCCCCGCCGGACCATGATCCACAAGCGATCAGGGCTCTGGCTTCACGGCTTCGGTCGCCACTCGCTGTCCTCGCCCTCCTCGCCCTCCTCGAACGGCCAAACCAAGCCCGCCGGCAGACTTTCCGGCGGTGGCGAGGGCCGGGCGCTGCGCAGCCTCTCCTGCGTCAGACCGGTCACGCCGGTGAGGTCCGCGCCGGTGAGGTCCGCATCGGTGAGGTTCGCGCCGGTGAGGTCCGCGCGGGCGAGGTTCGCGCCGGTGAGGTCCGCGCGGGCGAGGTTCGTGTCGGTGAGGTTCGCGCCGGTGAGGTCCGCGCCGGAGAGATTCGCGCCGGAGAGCTTCGCGTTGGTGAGGTTCGCGCCGGAGAGGTCCACGCCGGAGAGATTCGCGTTGGTGAGGTTCGCGTCGGGGAGGTCCGCGCCGGTGAGGTGTGCGCCGGAGAGGTCCGCGCCGGAGAGGTCCGCGCCGGAGAGGCGTGCGCCCTTGAGGTGCGCATCGGTGAGGTTCGCGCCGTTGAGGTCCGCGCGGGCGAGGTTCGTGTCGGTGAGGTACGTGTCGGTGAGGTTCGCGCCGGAGAGGTTCGCGCCGGAGAGCTTCGCGTTGGTGAGGTTCGCGTCGGGGAGGTCCGCGCCGGTGAGGTGTGCGCCGGAGAGGTCCGCGCCGGTGAGGTCCGCGTCCTTGAGGTGCGCGTCGGGGAGGTCCGCGCCGGAGAGGTTCGCGCCGGAGAGGTCCGCGCCGGAGAGGTCCGCGCCGGAGAGGTTCGCGTTGGTGAGGTACGTGTCGGAGAGGTTCGCGCCGGAGAGCTTCGCGCCGGAGAGCTTCGCGTTGGTGAGGTTCGCGTTGGTGAGGTACGTGTCGGAGAGGTACGTGTCGGAGAGGTTCGCGCCGGAGAGATCGGGCCTCCAGGAAGCTGCGATGTCAGTCAATCTGCCTTGACTGGACAGACGCTTGCGGCATTCCGCCACCGCCCTTGCCGCCGCTTCGACATCCGTCGGGCACCCTTGTTCCGGGTGTTCCGGGTCTGTTGCATCGCCGGCTTTATCGGCCAGCCTTGCCGCTCCGGGCGCGGTCGGATGCCTCGCGAGCGCGCAAAGCAGCTGCATGATCTGAACGTGATAGTCCCCGGGATGGTCTTGAGCCAGCCGCTCCAGTGCGTAGATGCCGCCCATGCGGGTGGCCAGCGTGTCACTGCCCAGCATGTCCGCGCCCTTCTGATAGCGCTCGTTCCACAGACCGCGCTCGGAGGTTTTCGCCTGTCTGTGAGCGACGACACTCCGCCATAAGGCCAGCGGCAGGCCGATGACAGCCGCAAGTATCAGCACCAGGTCGGACAGGGAGTTGATTTTGCATACGGCATCACCCCCATTCTTGTCGTCAAACAAACCCCACCCCGTGCACAGCGCCCACTGAATGGCCGGCAACGCCAGCAGCGCCGCCGGAATGGCCAGCAACAGCAGTGCCACAGGAAACCACTTGCGCCATGCCGGCAGCTGGCGCCACCAGCCCTGAAGCTTCCCCCAAAGGTCCCGAAGTCTCGTCATCCTGTCACCTTCCCTCTCTTGTGGACCATGGTCCGCTGCACAAGGCGCGACCGGCAGGGCCCCTTGCGAAAACAATCCCCCGCCGCCTCGCACGAGGCGGGACCATGTTTGATGGGAAACGCCCCTCTTGTCCATACATGAAACCGAAGGGAATTACATTACTTGACGCCACAGGCTGGGCACCCTGTGCAGAATGCAGCACACAGGGAAACAGGACGTGGCGCACAAAGGACCCGGCAAGGCACCCGCAAAGGCCTCACTCTCTTTCTGGTCCATGCTCAAGCGGGGCTATGTCGGCACCTTCCACAAGATTAGCGCCAAGCACCTGCAAAAGTAGGTGCAGGAGTTCGCCGCACGGTACAACATGCGCGAGCTTGATACGCTGGCGCAGATGCAGGCATTTGTCGCCGCCATGATCGGGAAGTGCCTGACCTACGACGCTCTTACTTGCGAGTAACATACGGAAAGGGAATGACCAATGAGCCCTGCAAGAGGGAACTGCATCGTTTCGCCGAACAGCCTCACCCCAAACCAGCTAGCGCTGACGCTCATGAACGACATGGCAAGGCCGATGTTCCCGGACTTGCCGGAAAAGACGTTCGACATCATCTATGCCGATCCGCCGTGGGACTACAAAGGACAATTGCAGCACGCAGGGCCGGGCAGCAGGGACACAGGCGGCGCGGAACACCATTATCCGACGGTGACACTGGACGGGCTGAAAAAACTGGCCGTCCCCAAAATTTCCGCCGTGGACTCGCTGCTCTTCATGTGGGCAACAAACCCGCATCTCGATCAGGCTATCGAGTTGGGCAAGGCGTGGGGCTTCGCGTGGGCGACCGTCGCGTTTGTGTGGGACAAGGTTCGGGTCAATCCGGGCTTTTACACCATGAGCCAATGCGAACTGTGTCTGGTATTCAAGCGCGGTAAAATACCAAGCCCAAGAGGGGCGCGGAACATTCGCCAGTTTGTGAGCGCAAAACGGACTGGTCATTCCGAAAAGCCTGCCGAAGTCCGTCACAGGATCGAAGCCATGTTCCCGGATGCGCGAAAGATCGAACTGTTTTCTCGATCCCGCAACGCCGGGGATTGGGCCATGTGGGGGCTTGAAGCACATGGCGCGTGAGCATTTAGAGGGTAGGAAGCCATGGCAAGACCTTGCCGGTTCTCGCGGCGCTGTGGCCGAGGACGTGTTCAGCGTGATCATGGAGGCCCACCTTGAGAACACAGGGTTCAGCACGGTTCATAAGCCGAAGGATCTGGCGGGTATCTACGGGCGGCGTACCGGCAAAGATGGAAGATCACGCCTACACGGCATTCATCCCGAATACGCAATCAAGAACACGACCACCGGCAAGTCAATCTACGTCGAGATCAAGCGGCAAAGAGCGGCTGGCAACGCTCATGAACGTGCTTGCAAATACATGATGCCGGGGATTCTGGCCTCTGCTCGAAAGATCGCCAGGCAGAAGGCCGACGTGGTTCCTTTCTGGTGGGTATTTACCAACGGACTGGCGAAGGATCGCTACTACCGGCAGGAGATTGCGCATTGGTTCCAACGGATAGAGGGTCACTGCCTGTTCTGGCCTAAGCTACGAGAACGACAGGTGGTCATCGAACACTTTGAGAAGCACATCAGGCCTCTGTTGGAATGACCTGTGGCGTCAAGCATATAATCCCCAAACCGAAGCTGGACGCTTCAGCCCCCTGAAGCCCGGCGCGCCTCTCGCACCCGTCCCGGCGGCGCAGGTTCAATCCGTCCCGACGCCCCATATCTGCCTCGCGAAGCACCTGCGTGTACAGAATCATCCGGTGGAACGAATGGGAATCCCCTTGTTCGATTCGGGTCAAGATGAAAATCCTCTGGAGCATCTTCACCCGTTCAGATCGATTCGATCCGAACGGGATATGCTCCGGGTGCGGGCAGCGGCAGGGTCGGGGCGATGACGACCTGCCGGGCGGTCGACCGGGCAGGCCGGTCAGTCGAGGAGCGATTCCTCGAACGGGAAGGTCGAGATCGGCTCGTAGCCGTCTTCGGTGACCAGGACCTGCTCCTCCAGCTTCACGCCGTCGCGCTCGCCCTTCGGGCCCATGTAGCTCTCGACGGTGATCACCATGCCGGCCTCAAGCCGGCCATCGCAGGGGTTGGGCCCACGGAACATCGGATTGATGCGCGGGTACTCATCGCACATGCCGACGCCGTGATAGATGCAGGCGTAGGCGTTTTCCTGACAGTTCTCGGGTATCGGACAGGACTGCTGCTGCAACTCGCGGAACGAGATGCCTGCGCGCACGAGAGCCATGTTGTGCTGCACCTCGTCATAGGCCATCCGGTAGATTTCCTTCTGGCGTTTCGTCGGTGCGGCGGGCCCGCAGTGGAAGGTGCGCGAGATATCGCAGAAATAGCCCTTCGGGCCGACCATGTCGGTGTCGAAGCCGACGAGGTCGCCGGACTCGATGACCCGCTGCGTCGCCTCCTGAAGCCAGGGATTGATGCGGTCGCCCGAGGCCAGCATCCGGCCTTCGTGCCATTCGCCGTGGTTGGCGAGGTTCGTGTAGTTGAGGAGGCCCCAGAGCTGGAGCTCGGTCACGCCGGGCTGCAGGGCTTCCCTCATCTTGGCCATACCGAGTTCGGCGACGGCCGTGGCCCAGCGGATACAGGCAATCTCCTCGTCCGACTTGATGAGGCGCGCCTTCTCCGACAGGGCAATGCCGTCGAGCACCTCCAGGCCACGCTGCAGACAGGCCTGGGTGACGCTGGGATTGCTCAGTTCGATCGCAACACGGCGGTTGTCGGTGCCGAGTTCGTCGAGGTAACGCACCAGGCTGTCGGCCAGCAACCGCGCGTTGTCGGCCATGTTGTCGCCGGCATCGAAGAAGGTGACGAAGTCGGCGGTCTCGTAGCGGTCGATCAGCGGCGTATCGCCATAGGCACCGAACATCACGGTCGGGCCGTCCTGCGCCATGAACAGATAGACCGACGGGATGCGCGACTGGAACAGCGCATAGGTGCTGTAGTCGACGGCGTAGCGCAGGCTGATCGGATTGAACATGACGAGCGCCGCGACATCGGCCTTCCTCATCTCCGCGCGCAGCCGTTCGGCCCGGTAGGCGTGGAGCGTGTCGAGATCGATATCGGGCAACGGCAGGAAGCCGCGCAGATCGCTCCAGCCGTCATTGGCGACCAGCCGGTCGGGAGTCATCCGGTTCATCGGGTACACTCCAGGTCCGGGAGAGCGCCGCTCCCGGGTGTTGGGTCAGGCGCGTCGGAGCGTCCCGGCGCGTTCGCGATGCAAGGTGGCCGCTTTGCCACCGGGTTGCAGATGGTGTTGCAGATGGTGTTGCAGATGGTCTCGCGCATCGCCTCAATCCCTTGGTCCTGGGCTTCGGCCTGGGCTTTGGGCGCGGTATCGGGCGGGGTATCGGGCTTTGGGCGCGGTATCGACGAAAGGGGGTCTTGCCGGGGATGCCGTCGAAGGCTCCTTGCGGTCGATCGTCATGCCGCCGAAGTCGGGATCGCTGTCCATGGCGTCGTGCGCCGGCTGGAACGCCCCGACATCGGGGAAACCGGGAAGCGCCATGTCCCCGTCGCGGTGGAAAGTGGCGACCTGTTCCGCGCTCAGCGGACATTCACTGATCATGGCTTCGCTCCCGTCCGTCGTGGTCGGCGGCACTGTAAAGTATTCCCGAAAGTGTTCCCTGAAGTATTCCCGGATTCCCGGGCGGGTACAATCGAGCAGGCACAATCGCCTGTTTGCGGCGGCGGATCGGCTATTCGACCGCCCAGGAGTTCGGCTTCGGCGGCAGCGACAGGAGGTAGGCGGCAATCGCCAGACGATCCTCTTCGGGCAACTGGGCCATGTTCTCCTGAACCGCGATCATGGTGCCGCCGAAGGTATCCCAGTCGGGCAGCAGGCCCGTGCGCAACGCCGCTTCGATGTCGCTCACTGACCAGTCGCCGATGCCGTCGTCGCTCGGCGTGATGTTCGGAACGGTGCCTTCGCCTGCGGGATCGGGCGCGCCGGAGAAGGCGAGGTTCCCGTCGAGCCCGCCGAACGGCGTGCGCGGCGTGTGGCACGCGCCGCAATGTCCGGGACCGTTGACCAGATAGGCACCGCGGATGACCTCCGCGTCCGCGCCGGCCGGCAGGGCCGGGAGCGCCTTGCCCATGTAAAGAAGTTTCCAGAGGCCGATGCCGCGGCGCAGGCGAAGCGGCAGGGGCAGTTCGTTGTCCGCCGCGCGTCCGGTCACGGCGGGCAGGGTGTCCATGTAAGCCTTGAGATCGAGCACATCCCCGATCGTCATGTGCTGATAGGAAAGATATGGAAAGGCCGGATAGTAATGGCTGCCGTCGGGTGCCACGCCGTACATCACGGCGTTGACGAACTCCAGCGCCGTCCAGTCACCGATGCCATCGACAGGATCGGGCGAGATATTGGGCGCCACAAAGACACCGTAAGGCGATTCCAGCCGGTGACCGCCGGCGAGGATCTGCTTGTCGTCGCCCCTGGCATCGGGTGTCGCGTGACACGCATTGCAACCCGCCGCGTGATAGACCAGACGGCCATGCCCGGGGTCTGCCTCATGGACTGGCAGATCGGCGGCCGTCAGCACGCGCGGCGTTGCGGCGATCCACAGCACCAACGCGACCGACGCGGCAACGGCCCCGGCGACACAGCACGCGGGAACCAGGCGTTTCAGGAGCGGCATCACGCTACCCCCGTCACGTCGCAGGTCACGGCGGTGGTGTTCCGGCCTGAAGCGATCAGAACGCTTCGGCGCGGAACGGCTTGTGGCAGGTACCGCAGGACTTGCCGAGCGCGGTGACGGCGGCGGCCAGAGCCTCCTGCCCGTCGCCGGCAACGGCCGCGACACCGGCGGCGGCGGCCTGGAAGTCGGAATAGGCCCTGGCGAAGTCGTCGGGCTTCTCCCAGATCGCCATCAGCGAGCGGGTCTCGCCGGGTACTTCGGACCGGGATGAACCCTCGATGAACAGGCGGCCGGCATCGTATTGCACGAGCGCATTCAGGGCGTTGGCGTAATCCATTGCAGCTTCGGCGTCATAGGCCATGTCGCCCCTAGCCATGCCGAACAGCGGCCCCGCTTCCCAGGTGACGGCCTGCATGAAGCCCATGCGCGCCTCGATGGCCTGTTCGACCTTCTCGTCTCCATGACCCGGAGCAATCGTCGATGCCACCAGAAGAGCACCGGCGGCAGCAGCTCCCGTCAGCATACGCACACCAGATTGAACCATGTCTGTCTCCCTTCCATGCCCGAGAATTATACCGGGGCAAATCCCGGGAAAAACCGGCAGCCCCGGACAATGGAACCGATAACGAGAACGTGAGCACCGGCACCTGCCTGACAAGGCATGACCGGACAGGCCGCCGGACAGATTGCACCGAGGATGCAGGCCCATCGGGTGCGTTGATCCTGTGGCGCGGGAGGACGGGTGCCGCGCCTGGCCCAGCGACGGGTGATCCTGTTCTTCTGCCCCGCCCTTGCCTCGTCCTGGAAGCAACGGGGGAACTGGCGGTCCCGACAGGATTCGAACCTGTGACCTCTGCCTTCGGAGGGCAGCGCTCTATCCAGCTGAGCTACGGGACCGCACGGTCGCGGACCATAGGGTTTCTGGTCTGCCGGAACAAGGCGGCTGGTGGGTCGCAGCGAACATCCGTCGGCTTCATGACCGCAGCAGCCTTCATGACGTCAGCAATGGAGGTTTCCGGCTGTTTTCGCCCCTTCGTGCTCCAGCAGCCATGCTTTTCGCGCCAATCCGCCACCGTAACCCGTCAGCGAACCGTCGGTTCCGATGATTCGGTGACAGGGGATGACGATCGACACCGGGTTTTGGCCATTGGCGGCACCGGCGGCCCGGATCGCACGAGGCCGCCCTGCCCGATCGGCGAGGTCCCGGTATGTGATGGCGGTGCCACATGGCACGCGGCGCAGGGCGGTCCAGACCGCCTGCTGGAACGGAGTGCCATGCGGCCGAGCCGGAACCGCATCGATGGCACCGAGGTCACCATCGAAGTATGCCATGAGGGATTCCGGGATGCCCGACGTGTCTCTCTCCCGCGGCGGTGCGCCGTTCGGGTAGCGGCGCGCGAGAAAGGCGTCGAAGCGGCCGTTCTCATCAGGGAAGTCAAGCAGTTCGAGGGCACCGTCGGTGATCACCATGGCCATCTCGCCGATCGGCGAGGCCATGGTCGTCAGGTAGCAACCGGTCACTGTGCGGCCTCGGTCGACGAGCTGGTCGTCAGGGCCACGAAGACATCCTCGAGATCGCCCTCGGTGGTCGAGAGATCGACGATGGTCAGGCCCGCCTGGCGGACACGGCCGAGAATGTCTTCGAGATGGGTCTCGCGCGAGCGATAGCGAATCTGGAGCCGGCCATTGGGCGTGACGCGACAATCGAGGCCCTTGAGCGCGTCGGGCACCTCGCTGAGAAGCTCGTCGGTCCGCAGCGTCAGCATCTTGTGATCAAGACGCCGCTTCAGCCCCTCGGTCGTATCGCGCGCCACCAGTTCACCACGATTGATAATGGCGATCTCGTCGCAGAAGCGCTCCGCCTCCTCCAGATAGTGGGTTGTCAGCAGGATCGTCACACCCTCGTCGTTGAGCCTGCGGATGTAGGACCAGAAGCTGCGCCGCAACTCCACGTCGACGCCGGCGGTCGGCTCGTCGAGCACGATCACCGGCGGGCTGTGCACCATGGCCTTGGCGACCAGAAGACGCCGCCGCATGCCACCCGAAAGGCTGCGCGCATGGGAGTCAGCCTGCTCGGTGAGACCGACGGCCTTGAGAATCTCGTTGGTGCGGCGGTCCTTCCTGTGCACACCATAGAGCCCGGCCTGGAGTTCCAGCGCCTCGCGCGGTGTGAAGAAGGGATCGATGTTGAGCTCCTGGGGCACGACGCCGATGGCGCGTTTGGCCTCACGCGTGTTGCGCTCGATGTCCCAGCCCCAGATTGCAGCGTCGCCGCCGGTCTTGATCACGAGACCGGCGAGGATGTTGATCATGGTCGACTTTCCGGCGCCGTTGGGGCCGAGAAGACCGAAGAAGCTGCCGCGCCGAACGTCGAGGTCGACGCCTTTGAGCGCTTCCCTGGCCTTGTCGCCCTTGCCGTAGGTTTTGCGCAGGCCGCGGATGTCGATCGCGAGGTCGGGTGTCATTGTGTGCGTTATACACCACGTGTCGGGCCGCGACAGGACGATTGCATGGCGGCCAACGATTCGTATGATCCGCCTGACAGGAGAGACGCCATGCCCATCGATCCGCCCGAGGTCATCCATTCCGACAGCCCCAAGGTCTGCTGCGATGGCGGCGGCGGCGCGTTGGGCCACCCGCGCGTCTATTACGATCTCAGCGCCCACGGGGTGATCGACTGCGGCTATTGCGACCGCCGCTTTGTCTGGACAGGCTTCAAGGGCGAGACGGTCGAAGAGAATACGGCCGCCTGACCTTTCGCGGGTGCGGCCGGCGGGCGAATCCGTCTAAGCTGGCCGCATGGCCGAGGCACCCAGACACGTCTACCTGATCGACGGCTCCGGATTCATCTTCCGGGCCTTCCATGCCCTTCCCCCCATGACCCGTTCGGACGGCACGCCGGTCAACGCGGTGATGGGCTTCTGCAACATGATCATGAAGCTGATCGACGGCACGGACGCGGACCACATCGCCTGTGTCTTCGACTACAGCTCCAGGACCTTCCGCAATGAGATCTACGACCGGTACAAGGCGCAGCGGCCCGATCCGCCCGAGGATCTGGTGCCGCAGTTCCCGCTGATCCGCGAGGCGGCGCTGGCGTTCAACCTGCCGGTCGTCGAGAAGGAAGGCTTCGAGGCCGATGACATCATCGCAACCTACACACGCATGGCCAGGGAAGCCGGTGCCGAGGTCACCATCGTCTCGTCCGACAAGGATCTCATGCAGCTCGTCGGCGAGAACGTGATGATGCTCGACGGCCTGAAGAACAGGGAGATCCGCGAGGGCGAGGTCCTTGAGAAGTTCGGCGTGGCACCCGACAAGGTGATCGAGGTGCAGGCGCTCGCCGGCGATTCCGTCGACAACGTGCCCGGGGTTCCGGGGATCGGTGTGAAGACGGCAGCACAGCTCATCACCGAGTATGGCGATCTCGAAACGCTGCTGGAGCGCGCCGAAGAGATCAAACAGCCCAAACGTCGCGAGAAGCTGATCGAGCACGCTGACGATGCGCGCATCTCGAAGGTTCTGGTGACGCTCGACCGGAATGTGCCGCTCGACGCGGGGCTGGAGGCGCTCACCAGGCGGGAGCCGGAACCGGACTCGCTGCTCGCATTCCTGCGCGCGCAGGAGTTCCGCACAGTCACGGCGCGCGTCGAGGCCTGGCTCGGGACCATGGGCAGAAGCGACACCCCCGAGACGGCAAGCGCGGCCCCGGAGGAACCGGCCGGTTATGCACTCGTCCAGGACATCGAATCCCTGAAACGCTGGGTTGCCGAAGCGACACGGCTTGGCCTTGTCGCGGTCGACACAGAGACAACCAGCGTCGATGAGATGAGTGCGATCCTGGTCGGCGTCTCGATGTCCACTGCACCGGGCAACGGCTGTTACATCCCGCTGGGCCATCAGGCGCCCGATGCATTGTCGGACAGCCCGGTCCAGATTCCGCTCGACGAGGCGCGTGCCGTCCTGGCTCCCATGCTGGCCGACCCGGCCGTGCTCAAGATCGGCCACAACATCAAGTACGACAGCGTGGTTCTGGCGCGCGCGGGCATGCCGGTCAGCCCGGTCGACGACACCATGCTGCTGAGCTATTGCCTGGAAGGCGGCAAGCACGACCAGAGGATGGACACGCTGGCCCGGCTGTTCCTGGGTCACACGACGATCCCCTACAAGGAGATCGCCGGCACCGGCAAGAACCAGGTGACCTTCGATCTGGTGCCGCTCGACCGCGCTCGCGACTACGCCGCCGAGGACGCCGACATCACCCTGCGCCTGTGGTGCAAGCTGAAACCGCGCCTGGCGGTCGAACATGTGACGCGCATCTATGAGACCGTAGAACGCCCACTGATCCCCGTCATCGCCGAGATGGAACAGGCGGGCGTGAAGGTCGATCGCGTCGAACTGGAGCGGATGTCGGGTGAGTTCGGCACGCGCATCCAGGTGCTGGAGAAGGAAATCCACGCACTCGCTGGTCACCCGTTTGCCATCGGCTCGCCCAGGCAGTTGGGCGCCGTGATGTTCGACGAGATGGGAATCGAAGGCGGCAAGAAGGGCAGGTCGGGTGCCTACGGCACCGGTGCGGACGTGCTGGAAGCCCTCGCCGCCCAGGGCCATGAGCTGCCGCAGAAGGTCCTCGACTGGCGGCAGCTCGCCAAGCTCAAGAGCACCTACACCGACACGCTGGTCGAGCAGATCAACCCGGAGACCGGGCGTGTCCACACGTCATTCTCGATGGCCGCGGCCTCGACCGGACGGCTGGCGTCGTCGGACCCCAATCTGCAGAACATTCCGATCCGCACCGAGGAGGGTCGGCGCATCCGCGACGCCTTCGTGGCCGAGCCCGGCAATGTTCTGCTCTCAGCCGACTATTCACAGATCGAGCTCAGACTGCTTGCCCATGTCGCCGACATCGACACGCTGAAGCAGGCCTTCCACGAGGGCCTCGACATCCACGCCATGACGGCCAGCCAGGTCTTCTCGGTGCCGCTCGGGGACATGGATCCGATCACCCGGCGTAATGCCAAGGCGATCAACTTCGGCATCATCTATGGCATCAGCGCCTTCGGGCTTGCGCGCCAGCTCTCGATCGGCCGCGACGAGGCACGCGACTACATCGACGCCTACCTCGATCGGTATCCCGGCATCCGGGACTACATGGAGCGCACGAAGAAGACCGCCAGGGAACTGGGTTACGTCACAACGCTGTTCGGCCGGAAGTGCCACGTGCCCGGCATCAACGATCGCAATCCCTCAACCCGCGGCTTCTACGAACGGGCAGCGATCAACGCCCCGCTCCAGGGTGCGGCCGCCGACATCATCAAGCGCGCCATGATCCGCATGCCCGGTGCGCTGACCGAGGCCGGTCTCTCCGCGAAGATGTTGCTGCAGGTCCACGACGAACTCCTGTTCGAGGTGACCGAAACCGAGGCCGAGGCCACGGCGGCCTGCGTGAAGACTGTGATGGAACGTGCCGCCCACCTCTCTGTCCCGCTGACGGTCGAGACCGGCGCAGGCCACAACTGGAACGAGGCGCACTGATTTGTGCACGATTTTGCTGGCAATGACGGCGATTCCGGCCCACAGTCCGCCGCGTCGGACGGACGGTTTGGTCTGTCGCCATGCAGCAGTGAGCGTTTATGCGCGAAGGCCGGTGATTTCCGGCAACCTTTCCCAACATCCGATTTCTGTCAACGACTCGTGACGGCCAATCCGTCGCGGACCCCAAGGAGACGTGTGTTCCCATGCCTACGGGTACCATCAAGTGGTTCAACGCCACAAAAGGTTACGGCTTTATCGCCCCGGATCAGGGCGGCAAGGACGTGTTCGTTCACATCAGCGCCGTCGAGCGCGCCGGTCTCGGTTCACTCCAGGAAGGACAGAAGGTTGCGTTCGAAGTCGTTCCCGGGCGGGACGGACGAAGCGCCGCCGACAACCTGTCGCTCGCCTGATCCGGCAGACAGTTTCGCCCCGCATGGGGACGTAGAGAGGGCCGGTCCCATGTGACCGGCCCTGTTCTATTCGGCCTCACTGAACGGACTGTTGCGCCATTTGAGCGCCGCATCGAGGCCCTCGGCCCCGGGGATCTGCTGGAACCTCTCGCCACTCCCGGTCGTGCGCATCCTCGGCACCGTCGCCCGGGATGCCATCGCCCGGGCAGAACGCGCGGCCCCCGCCGCGAATGACGACGTCGCAGCTATCGGGATCGGCGTCGGCCCCGTCGATTCGTTCGACAAGGAGCTTGCGCCTCTCTTCGCCGATTGCGTTCAGCTTGTCGGGCCGGTTGAGCGTCAGATAGCCCACGGGCGCGATGCGTTCGAGAAGGACCGGTTCGTCAGACATGACACAGGCTCCCGCCGTGTTGCTGTCCGGCGGGAGCCTGTGAGGAGCCTATGACATGGGATCGGGGCCTTTCTCAGAACGCCGGTCGGGGACCAGCCTCGCGCACCGGCTGATCGACGTAATCGGTGAAGATCTCGAAGTTCCGATGGAAGCGGCCGCAAAGATCGCGAGCCTGATCGTCATAGGCACCCTTGTCGGACCAGGTCGCCCGCGGGTTCAGCACATCGTCGGGCACATCGGGGCAGGCATTCGGCACAAGCACGCCGAAGTTCTCATCCTGGCGGAAGCTTGCCTTGGCAAGGCTGCCGTCGAGCGCGGCGTTGAGCAGCGCACGGGTGTGGCGGATCGGCATACGCTTGCCGACACCGTAGGAACCGCCCGACCAGCCGGTGTTCACCAGCCAGCAGTCGGAGCCGTGGCGGTTGATCTTGTCGGCCAGCATGCGGGCATAAACGCTGGGATGGCGCGGCATGAAGGGCGCGCCGAAGCAGGTCGAGAACGTCGCCTGCGGCTCGTTGCCCAGACCCTTTTCGGTGCCGGCCACCTTGGCCGTGTAACCCGACAGGAAGTGGTACATCGCCTGCTCGGCGGTCAGCTTCGAGATCGGCGGGAGGACGCCGAAGGCATCGGCCGTGAGCATGACAACATTGTCGGGATGGCCGGCGTGACCCGTCGGTGATGCATTCGGGATGAAGTCGAGCGGGTAAGCCGCCCGGGTGTTTTCGGTGTAACGGTTGTCGTCAAGATCGAGCAGTCGCGTGTCGGAATCCATCACGACGTTTTCGAGCACCGCGCCGAAGCGCCGGGTCGTCGCGTGGATCTCCGGTTCGGCCTCCTCGGACAAGCGGATCACCTTGGCGTAACAGCCGCCCTCGAAGTTGAAGAGTCCGTTCTCGCCCCAGCCGTGTTCATCGTCGCCGACCAGCATGCGGTTCGGATCGGCCGAGAGCGTTGTCTTGCCCGTGCCGGAAAGCCCGAAGAACACGGCGGAGTCGCCTGCCTCGCCCACATTGACCGAACAATGCATCGGCAGCACGTCACGCGGCGGCAGGAGGAAGTTGAGGATCGAAAAGACCGACTTCTTGATCTCGCCGGCATAGGACGTGCCTGCGATCAGAACGAGCCGTTCGGTGAAGTCCATGGCAATCACGGTCTGCGAACGGCAGCCGTCGATCTCCGGATCGGCGAGGAAGCCGGGCGCCTGGATGATCGTGAACTCCGGCGCGAAGTCGCAACGATCGTCGCGTGACGGCGCGATCAGGAGATGGTTGGCGAAGAGATTGTGCCAAGCCTGCTCGGTCACCACGCGAACCTTGACCCGGAAGTCAGGATCGGCCCCGCCGTAGAGGTCCTGAACATAGGCATCGCGACCCTGGTAGTAGGCCAGGATGCGACGCTTGAGCGTCTGGAACGAACCGGGCTCCATGGCCACGTTGACCTTGCCCCAGTTGACCGTGTTTTCGGTCACCGCATCGCGCACAATGAACTTGTCGCTTGCCGAACGGCCCGTGTGATGGCCCGTCAAGACGACCAGGGCACCATCGGCGGAGATATCGCCCTCGCCGTTGATGATCGCGCGCTCGTAAAGTCCGGCTGCACCGACGTTCCAGAACTCGTCAGCCAAATTCGTAAAGCCAACCGTCTCCAGCCCGACAGAACTGTGGACTGGGCCGTGGATTGCCATGCCTGCTTCGACCTCCCGGTCGTCCTGTGTCAACGGTGGGACGGAGCCCTCTGCCAGACTGCCCCCGAAATCGATCGATTCAAAGCCGATCAATCGAGGCAAGGCAACCCTCGAATCGGTTCAGGCTGTGAGAATCATTCCGATTTGCGGCCAATCTGTCCGATAACTTCCACGACAGCCGACCTCAGATCGCCAGCCGCACTCAACCGCGCCGCGAACGGAACATGTCGGGCGCGGTCGCCACTCTGAACAACCAGGCCGTCGGCATCGATGGCGGTGAACCTTGCGTTCTGATCCGCGCCGAGCAACGCGACAGCATCGGCGTGATCCTCGTGCATATGCTCAATGGCGCTCGCCTCGATCGCAGCGACGGCGCTGGCCACGTCCTCAGGAACGAGAAGGTCGTCAGGCAGGATCGTATCAATGTGCCCGAACCCGGCGACCTGATGGCCGTCCCGGACGGTCATCCGATAGAACCGAAAGTCCGCCAAATCGAGCAGCATCGCGGCCTCGGGATGGCACGCAAGGTAGCGGCGACGCATCTCCGTCCCGCAGGGTTCGACCATGCCGCTCAGGGTCAGGCGTGCACCCGTCAGCCGATCGGCATGCCCAGCCGTCCCGTCGATCAGCAGAGAGGCGCGTGCATCGGCCTTCAGATGCCGGGTGTGGCGGGCAAGGTCAGAGAGCAGGAACAGCGGCGCACCCTGCGCGTCAGTCGCCATGGCGACAAAGCTGACAAACGGCGCACCCTCGGGCGTGAGCGTCGCCAGCGTGGCATGTGAGGCCCCGCGCAGCAGCAGCCGCGCGCCCGCAATTGGTCCCGGTTCGGTCATAGTCCTGCCTTTGTCCGACCCCAAACCGGCAAGCGGGCGCAAAAGACGCCAATTCCAACTCCGCCCAAGGGGGTGCTAGACTGATGCTTGCCACTCATTCAACAACCACGCGCGCGAGCTTTCTTCCTGTGAGCCAAACCATCGCACTTGTCGACGATGACCGGAACATCCTGACGTCCGTTTCGATGGCACTCGAGACGGAGGGGTACAAGGTCACCTGCTACTCCGACAGCGTTGAGGCGCTGCGGGCGATCGGCAATACCCCGCCCGATCTCGCGGTGCTCGACATCAAGATGCCGCGCATGGACGGCATGGAGCTGCTCGCCCGACTGCGTCGCGAACAGGACCTGCCTGTCATCTTCCTCACCTCGCTTGCAGAAGAGACAGACGAGGCCCTCGGTCTGCGGATGGGTGCAGACGACTACATCACCAAGCCTTTCTCCCTGCGTCTGCTGACCGAGCGCATCCGCGCCGTCCTGCGCCGCATGGAGCTGGCGTCGGGCATGCGTGATGAAGACGATGAAGACGAGCCGCCCATGGTGCGCGGCGAGCTGGCGCTCGACCCGGCACGCCATCGCTGCACCTGGAAAGGCGACGATGTCACGTTGACCGTCACCGAATTTCTGATCCTGAAGTCACTCGCCCAGCGGCCGGGACACGTGAAGAGCCGCGAACAGCTTCTGGACACGGCCTACGACGATAACATTTATGTCGACGACCGTACGATCGACAGTCACATCAAGCGGATCCGGAAGAAGTTCCGCGCGGTCGACGATACGTTCTCGCACATCGAAACACTCTATGGCGTCGGCTATCGGTACAAGGAGGCGTGAACCGCGTCTGACGGGCTTCCAGGGGGCTGCAAACGACGACGGGCGCAGCGGCGCCGCCACCGCAGAGGATGGCGGGCAAGACGATGCGATCGACCGCAGGCCAACGCCATCGCTGACCCGCAAGCTGCTGGCGATCAACGTGATGCCGCTCGCGCTGTTTCTGGCGGGCGTTCTTTATCTCGACAACTACCGCGAAGGCCTGATCGCCGCGAAGACCGATTCGCTAAAGGCGCATGGCGAGGTGATTGCCGGTGCCTTGGGCGAAACAGTCGTGGCTGTGGGTCTCGACGACACCACCCAGCCGCCGATCACCCACATCATGGAAACCCAGGCACGCTCGCTGGTGCGCCGCCTTGTGGTGGCCGGCAGCGTCCGGGCGCGGCTTTTCCAGACGACAGGCGAGATGATCGCCGACAGCCGCAATCTGATCAGTGCGGGCGGGCTCGTGCAGGCGGAAGTCCTGCCGCCGCCCGGCGACGAACCCGGCATTGAAGGCTGGCTGCGCAAGATCGACCGCGTCGTTCTGGGTGTGACGCCCGTCTTCGGCGACTACGAGCCCTACATCGAACACGCCGTACAGACCGCTTCGGACTATCCGGAGCTCGGCACGGCGCTGGTCGGAGAAACCGGCCACGCCCTGCGCGATGCTGGTCGCGACGGCCTGATGCTGACGGTGGCCGTGCCGGTCAGCCATTACCGCCAGGTCCAGGGGGCGCTGCTGCTTTCGTCGACGCTGGAGGATGTCGAAGCGGAGCTGCGCGAGGTGCGCAGCGACATCCTGACGCTGGCGCTGATCGCCTTTGTCGCGACGGTGCTGCTCTCGATCTATCTGGCCGGCACGATCGCGCGTCCGGTCCGGCGTCTTGCCGACGCCGCCGACGACGTGCGTTTCGGTGTTGGCAAGGCGGTCTCGATCCCGGATTTCCGCAACCGTGGCGACGAAATCGGAGAATTGTCGCGGGCGTTGATCGACATGACCCATTCGCTGGAGCAGCGCATGGTGGCGACCGAGCAGTTCGCCGCAGACGTCGCACACGAGATCAAGAACCCGCTCTCGTCGCTGAAGAGCGCGATCGAGATCCTCCCGAAGATCGCCGACGACGAGCGCCACGAAACGCTCCTGCGTATCGCCACCGACGACCTGCGCCGCATCGACCGCCTGATCACCGACATTTCGGACGCCTCGCGGCTGGATGCGGAGCTGAACCGGGCCACCACGGCACCGGTCGACATCGGACGCCTGCTCGATTCCTTGTCGACCGTACTCAGGACGACATGGAGCGACGACGGACCTTTTCTCGAACTCGGGCCCGACCTCGATCGGGGCGAGCCCGGCGGCCGCTTCATTGTGCAGGGCGTGGAGGACCGCCTGGTCCAGGTGATCCGCAACCTTCTCGGCAACGCCCGCTCGTTCAGCCCGGCCGGTGGCACCGTCACCATCGGCTGCCGCCGGTCCGGCCGCTGGCTGGATATCACCGTCGCGGACCAGGGCCCCGGCATACCGTCCGGCAAGGAAGAGGCGATCTTCGGCCGTTTCTACAGCGACCGTCCCGAGGGCGAGAAGTTCGGTACCCACTCCGGTCTCGGCCTCAGCATCTCGCGCCAGATCGTCGAGGCCCATGGCGGAACGATCCAGGCCTCGAACATCCTCGATGAGGACGAACAGACGATCGGTGCCAGATTCGCGGTTCGTCTACCGGCATCGATGACACCATGAAGCACACCGTGTCGGGGGTTGTCCCCGTTTCCGGTGTCAGTGCCGGGCAACCCCGTTCCCGGCCCTCCGGTGGACTGCTCCATGGGCGGCGCCTGTTTCGTGCAGAACCAACTGTGATCACGACCCGGGTCCTGAGGTGATCGACCATGGTGTGGCACCCGCACCTGCGACAACCGTGATGGCCTCGACATGCGGCCCGGAACGCTCCCCGGGATATGACAGGGCGTGCCCGTTGTCGCCGCGGCAGATGGTGTGGTCGTCGGCACGCGCAACGACATGAACAACGTCTTCGTCGGTAACATCGGTGTCGATGCGCTGGACGGCAAGGACGCAGGCAATGGCGTTCGATGGGATCACGGCAACGGCGGGTTCACGCAATACTCACATTGCGCCGGTGACATCAATCTGGTGAGATTATATCGCAATTTCAAGGACTTGCTGTCGTCCAAGCCGTCACATCGCAGCGAGCAGGAACTGGATGGCCCGATCGCTGGCCGCGACACCGGCGCTCTCGATCGCGACCGACGAGCCGGGCGGAGCCGCGATTTCGCAGGCCGCCAGCAGCCAGACCGGGCCGATGAGCGCCGCGAGGCGAGCTAGCCGCAAAGAACCTCGGCGTGATGGGCGAAATGGTCGGCCATGAAGCTCTGGACGAACCAGTAGCTGTGGTCGTAGCCCTCGCGCATGTTCAGCGTGAGAGGCTGCCCCGCAGCGTCACATGCCGCCTGCAGCTTCTCCGGCAGAAGGTTCGGAAGAAACTCGTCGATCGAACCCTGGTCGACCAGCAACGGCGGACAACGATGGCCTGACTCGATCAGGTCGACCACGTCGTAGCGTCGCCAGGCATCGCGGTCGTCACCGAGATATCCGGTGAGCGCATTCACGCCGGGCTCGCAGTTCATTAACGAGTTCATCGGCGCAAACGCCGACACCGACTGATACATCCCGGGGTTTTTGAGCGCGAGCGAGATCGCACCGTGCCCGCCCATGGAATGCCCGAACACACTCATCCGTCCCCCGTCGGCAGGGAAGTTCTCGCAGATGACCTTGGGAAGCTCCTTCACGATGTAGCTTTCCATGCGGTAGTGCCGCGACCACGGCTCGACCGTGGCATCGAGATAGAACCCCGCGCCGGTGCCGAACGCCCAATCGTCGTCCTCGCCGTCGATCCCCGTGCTGCGCGGGCTGGTATCGGGCGCGACAACGATCATACCGTGTTCCGACGCAAGACGCTGGGCACCGGCCTTGATCGTGAAGTTCTCTTCCGTGCAGGTCAGTCCGGAGAGGTAGATCAGCAACGGCACCTTGCCGTTCGCCGCCGCGGGCGGCTCGTAAACGGCGAACCGCATCGGCAGACCGATTTCGGCCGAGCGATGGCTGTAGATGCCTTGTGTGCCGCCGTAGCAGCGATTCTTCGAGACCGTGTCGAGCGCCATCACGGTCAGTAGACCACCACGGAGCGAATCGACTCACCTTCATGCATCAGATGGAAGCCGTGATTGATGTCTTCGAGCGGCATGGTGTGCGTGATCATGTCGTCGATGTTGATCTTCCCATCCATGTACCAGTCGACGATCTTCGGCACGTCAGTGCGGCCCCTGGCACCACCGAAGGCCGTGCCACGCCAGACACGACCGGTGACCAGCTGGAACGGCCGGGTCGATATCTCCTCGCCCGCACCGGCAACGCCAATGATGATGGACTCGCCCCATCCCTTGTGCGCGCATTCCAGCGCCTGACGCATCGTCCTGACGTTGCCGATGCACTCGAAGCTGTAGTCGGCACCACCCTTCGTAAGCGCGACCAGATGGGCCACGATGTCGCCGTCGATCTCCTTCGGATTGACGAAGTGGGTCATGCCGAACTTCTTGCCGAGCGCCTCGCGGGCGGGGTTGAGGTCGACACCGACGATCATGTTCGCACCGACCAGGCGCAGGCCCTGGATCACGTTGAGGCCGATGCCGCCGAGGCCGAAGACGACACAGTTCGTGCCGGGCTCGACCTTGGCCGTGTTGATCACGGCACCGATACCGGTCGTCACGCCGCAACCGATGTAACAGATCTTGTCGAACGGCGCGTCCTCGCGGACCTTGGCTACAGCGATCTCGGGCACCACCGTGTGGTTGGCAAACGTCGATGTTCCCATGTAGTGGAAGAGCTTCTTGCCACCGATGGAGAAGCGGCTGGAACCATCGGGCATCAGGCCCTGGCCCTGCGTGACACGAATGGCCTGGCAGAGATTGGTCTTGCCCGAGGTGCAGTACGCGCACTGACGGCATTCCGGCGTGTAGAGCGGGATGACATGATCGCCCTTCTTCAGGCTCGAAACGTTCGACCCCACATCGACCACCACACCGGCACCCTCATGGCCCAGGATCGCCGGGAAAATGCCTTCCGGGTCAGCGCCCGACAGCGTGAAGTGGTCTGTGTGGCAAATACCGGTCGCCTTGACCTCGATCAGGACTTCACCCTCACGAGGCCCCTCCAGATCGACTTCCTCGATGGTGAGCGGCTTACCGGCTTCGTATGCAACAGCAGCGCGGGTCTTCATGGCCATTTCCCCTGAAACTCAAGACATGAAAGTTAATCAGCCGGTATCGTGACGGCGCGAACACATGAATTCAAGCCGGTGTGACGCGAAAGGTCTTCGACGCGCTTGCGTCCACCATAATCCTCGGCCCCCAGATTCGCGCTCGTTCGCGCTCGTTCGCGCTCGAGGCGGCCGAAGAAGCGCTTTCGCCGCTCAGCCAGTCATCACGAAGCGGCGGGCCTGCCCGACAAGAGATCAGGCAGGTCGGCAACGCTGTCGATCACGACGTCGAAGTGATCGGCAAGTTCGTGAGCCGGTGCTGCACCGGTGCAGACGCCGATCGCAGCGCCGAAACCTGCGGCCAGAGCCATGTTGGCGTCGGCAGCGGAATCGCCCACCATGGCGGCATGCTCCGGCGCGATCCCGGCTGCCCGGCAGAACGCCAGGCCCATGCCGGGCCCCGGCTTGCCACCGTGTCCGGCATCGGCGCCGGTGACAAACGCCATCATACCGGCGACACCCAGGAACTCGGCAGTCCACAGGGCCGATTCGGTGTCGTCGTTGGTCGCGATGCCCAGGATCAGTCCGCGGTCCCTCAGGGTTGACATCAAGGGCTGCATCTCGGCCGTCGGAACGACCTCGCCAGTAGCATGTTGCGCGAACGTGGTGAGGACGATCTCGTCGATGTCCGATGGCGCACGATCGCCCAGAACGTCACGCCAGATCCCGATCAGCTCCTGGTTCGTTCCACCGGCAAGGATGGATGCAGGGCTGAGTTTGTCGGCAACCCGGTCATAGCCGGATTCCAGCAACATGCGGTCGGCGACGTCGGCTGTCGCATAGGTCCGCGCAAGCTCGTCGGCCAGTTGGCAGCAAGCAGGCATCCACGTGGCAAGGAAATCGATCAGGGTTCCGTCCTTGTCGAACAGCAGCCCCTTGATCGTGCTCCAGTCGATCATGCGACTCATCCTCCAAGCGCCGCCGGAACCATCTCAGCGTCCCTCCAGCGCAACATGGAGTCGCGCACCGAACCGTTCGCGACGCGCGTTGATCTCCGGCGTCCAGTCAACGCCGTGGCCGTCAGACCGCCGACGTCGGGCAAGACACCACGTCAACGATACGAGGCAGCACACGGCGCGCCAGGCGGCGAACCTGTCTCTGTCGCTCCGCTCCCAGCCGAACGCGTCGAACAGAGCATTCTCTTCTTCGGCGGACAGGTCCGCCTCCTCGGCAAAATAGGCCGGGTCCCACATCGCATGGCTGCGCGCCGAATACTCCCAGTCCAACATGACGATCCGATCGCCGGTATCGATCAGGTTCTGCGGAACCGGATCGACGTGAGCGCAGACCCGTTCATCGCCATCGGGAGCAGCCGCCGCTCGCAATCGCTCGACCCCATGCCATGCCGGACCAACCGCGCGGTCATCCTCTGGCACCGGGATCGACGCGTCCGCCAGATAACGCGCGATCTTCTGCCAAGGATCCATACTGCCCTGAAAGCCGGACATCGCCTTCAGATCCTCCAACACGGCGGCAAGCCGCACGAATACGGCAGGTGTGTAGGGGCGAGGCAGCCGATCCAGAGTAGGGCCGGAAACAAAGCCCGTGACGAGGCAGCCGGCAGCAGGATCGGACAACACGACGTCGGGCGCAAGCCCGCGGTTTGCAGCCAGCATCAGGTTTTGATGCTCGTTGCGGCGGTTCACCAGGCCATGGGTCTCTTCGCCTTCGATCCGGACGACGATCCCTGTTCCATCCGCTGGAACAAAATGGCTGCGGTTTCCCGTGCCCGAGAGCAAGCGCGTCCGGGACTCGAGCTCCGGGTCCAGACCGAGACGCCCGAGAACATCGCCGAGATGACTCAACATGTGATGCTCCATGTGATGCTCCGGCTTGCCGATCGCACCGTCGATCGACACAGTCGGGTGCGATGGCCCGCTCCAGGAACGACATGCAGCGCCTGCTGCGAAAGATTCGGACGTGTACGGTCTGCGCCCGACATCTTTCCCATGGTCCGCGTCCTGTGGTGCGCGCCAATCCGACCGCCCGTCTCCTTCTGATCGGCCAGGCCCCGGGTCTCCGGGTTCATGAAAGCGGCATCCCGTGGAACGACCGGAGCGGTGAACGCTTGCGCGCATGGACCGGCATTGACCCCGATGTCTTCTATGACGAATCCCGGGTTGCCATCGTGCCCATGGGGTTCTGCTTTCCCGGCACCGATCCGAAGGGCGGGGATTACCCGCCACGACCGGAGTGCGCACCGCTCTGGCATGAAGCCCTGCTGAGCCGTCTCGGCGAGATCAGCCTCACGCTGCTCATCGGAGGTTACGCACAGACCTATCATCTCGGCGCTCGGCGCAGAAAAACGATGACCGAAACGGTCGCCGCATGGACGGACTACCTTCCCGATATCATCCCCCTGCCCCATCCTTCCTGGCGCAACACCGCCTGGTTGAAGCGCAATCCGTGGTTCGAGGCCGAACTGGTTCCGGAACTTCGACAGCGCGTCTCCGAGGTTCTCGCCTGAGCCGTCGAACACGTCAGAGGCGCCAAGCAAAATCGAGCAGACCGTACAGTCCGAATCCGAGGATCACCATGCCGGAGATGGCATTCATCCACTTCAGGCCCTTCTGCGTGAATCGCTGTCGAAACACCGATGCCACGCTCGCGAGTAAAAACCACCATGCCGCTGCACCGACGAAGATACCAACAATGACGAGCCATGAATCAAGCAAGCCGTCGGTTGTTTCGGAGATATGAAACTGCGCAAGGATCGCCAGGAAGGCGAGAATCGTGATCGGATTGACGATCGTCACCGCGAACGCCGAGCCGAAAGCGTGAAGAAGCGTCTCGTGGTACAGTTTCGATGAGGCGCCGTCAGCCATGACAGCCCGATTGTTGCGCGTTGCAACGGTCCGCACGCCGATGCCGATCAGGACGAACGATCCGAGAGCCTGAATGACGGGGCGGTGCTCCTGAAGAAAGCTCTCCACGACGGCCACGAAAAAAATCGCCAGGGCACCAAAAACCGCGTCGCCGACCGCGGCACCCAATCCGGTTCCGAAGCCGACAATCCGTCCATCGAGCAAGGTTCGCTGAATGCAAAGGACCGCAACAGGTCCGACCGGCGCAGCAACAAAAAAACCGACGACGACCCCCGTAAACAAAAGGACCAGGTCCATACGTTTGCCCCGCAATCGCCCTTCCAAGCCGGCGGCTTTGGTTTAGCGCCTCGGACAAGGGGGCGCAAACCGATCGATCCACGGTTGCGCTGGACCGAGGCAGCAGAGCCTGCGATCTGCAAAGCTGTTCCAAGGAGCGGCCGTCAATTCCTCTGGGCTCGCAGGCGCTGCGTCACACGTGATCGCTAGGCGTCACGACCCACGGCTTCGCCGATTGTCGACAATCCGTCTCGATTGAGGCGATGTACCAGGCCGTCGAGAATCTCCGCGACAAGTGCTGGCCCTCCGTAGGCCATGCCCGTGTAAAGCTGAATCAGCGATGCGCCCGCACAAATCTTCGCATAGGCCGTGTCAGCCGAGTCAATCCCGCCGATACCGATCAAGGGCAGTTTTCCGCCACTTGCCCGGTAGACCCTGCGCAGCAGGTCCGTCGACATGTCGAAGAGAGGGCGGCCGGACAGGCCTCCGCCCTCTTGTTTGTGTTGGCTCGACAAGCCACCGGGGCGCGAAACGGTCGTGTTGGCGATGGCGACTCCGTCGAAGCCTGTCTCGACAGCCAACTCTGCAGCGGCCACCGCATCATCGACGGCAAGGTCGGGAGCAAGCTTGAGGATCAGCGGCGGCGTGCGCGATGCCTCGCCCGTCTCACCCGCCGCCCGGTCCCGGACGAGGGCCTCGAGCAGCGGTCGCAGCGACGAGACAGCCTGCAGATCGCGAAGTCCGGGGGTGTTGGGTGACGAGACGTTGACGACCACGTAATCCGCAAAGCCTGCCAGACCGGCGAAGGCCGTCCGGTAGTCGGCGATCGAGTCGTCCGAGGTCCTGTTTTTGCCGATGTTGATGCCGAGCAGTCCATCCGGTCTGCGTCGCGCCAATCGAGCGGCCATGGCCTCGGCACCACCGTTGTTGAAACCCATGCGATTGATCACGGCGCGGTCTTCCGCCAGGCGGAACACCCGGGGTTTCGGATTGCCGGGCTGCGGTTTGGGCGTCACGGTTCCGACCTCGACAAAGCCGAAGCCCAATCCGAGCATCGCGCCGGGTACCCTCGCATCCTTGTCGAAACCGGCCGCCAGACCGACGGGATTGGGAAAACGAAGGCCAAAGCACTCCGTCCCGAGCGTGTCGTTGTCCGATCGGTCCCGCTGCCCTGCCAGACCCAGCTCCAGGGCCAACAGTGTGAGATTGTGCGCCGTCTCGGGATGGAGCCGGTGCAGCAGCGGACCGACCCATCGAAAGAAATCGGGCACGCGTTCTGCCTTCCGTAGCGGTCCGAAACTAACCCAGCGACAGGCCCGTGCACAGCAGGGCCCGGGCGTGCTAAGCAAGCGACCCTCAACCTCTGGAGAAGCCATGGATCAGCTCACCTATCACCAGGGAAGCTTCCACGAAGGCAACCCGATGATCATGGGACCGCTCGACCAGTCGTTCTGGTTTGCGACCATGATCTTCGACGGTGCGCGTGCCTTTGATGGCGTGATGCCGGATATCGAGCGGCACTGCCAGCGCTGCCTGAACTCCGCTCAGGTCATGGGCATGGAACCGAAGGAGACGGTTGAGGACCTCGTCGAACTGGCGGGCGACATGGCGCGCAGGTTCCCGAGCGACAAACAGCTCTACATTCGGCCGACCTACTGGAGCGGCCAGAGCGATTCTCTCTGGGAAGTTGCCGATCTCACCAGGTTCCTCATGGTCCTCGAGGTCGCGCCGATGGAGGAGCCGACAGGCTTTTCAACATGCCTCTCGGAACTGCGCCGGCCAGCCCCCGACATGGCCCCGACTCTCGCCAAGGCCTCCTGCCTCTACCCGACATCGGGTGATGCCGTACGCCGCGCTCGGGCGAAAGGATTCGACAACGCAGTGATGCTCGATTTCGAGGGCAACGTCGCCGAGTTCGCGACATCGAACCTGTTCTTCGCGAAGGACGGCCAGGTGCACACGCCTGCCGACAACAAGACGTTCCTCGCAGGCATCACGCGCAAACGCGTCATCAGCCTCCTGCAAGATGCCGGGTACGACGTCGTCGAACGATCGGTCACCTATGACGAGGTCACGCAAGCCGACGAGGTCTTCTCCACCGGCAACTACAGCAAGGTCATACCCGTCACCAGGGTCGACGACCGTGATCTGCAGCCCGGCCCCGTCTACCGCAAGGCGCGCGAACTCTATTTCGAGTTCGCCCGCGATGAGGGAACCAGGCTTTAGGCCCGCGATGAACGAACATCACGAAATCGACAAAGGCTGGTGGAACGCGGTCATGCCCCCTCAGACCCAAAGCGATTTCCATGACGTCGACGCTTTCCCGGGCGGCCGCAACACGCCCGGTGCCATCGAACGGGAGCCCGCCGGCGAAACCGACCACGCTGATTGGAACCACAGGATTCGGTGTGACTCGCGGTCGTTCAACCGGGGCATCGCCGATATCTTCCCGACGTTGGAAGCCAGGGGCCTGACCGTCTGCGAAGTCCGCGAGTATCATCATGACACCGGGCATCATTTTCCGACATGACCAAGGGCGAAAACGGCTATTGGTACCGCAGCAAGGAGCGAAACGCATTCCGTTGCTGCCGGGTTTCAAGGCGAAATGGTGAGCGGTTCGGGAGGTTGATCCGTGCAGTTTGAGGGAACGGAAAGCTACGTTGCGACCGGGGACCTGGCGGTTTCGGTCAACGCCGCGATCACGCTGCAGAGGCCCTTGCTGATCAAGGGCAAACCCGGCACGGGCAAGGCGGTGCTGGCGGCCGAAATCGCAAAGGCGCTCGGCAAGCGGCTGACCGACTGGACCATCAAGTCCACGACCAAGGCACAGCACGGTCTCTATGAAACCGCGCCCCGCAACACCGAACCGCGCTGCTGCGCAAGCAGGCTACTGAGCGACCGGACACCATCGGCGGCAGCGAATGATCCCCAGCGAGCAGGCTTCAACACGGTCACGAAGGCGCTAAGGTCCCGGCATGTCCGGACCCATGGTCATAGATTGCCGCACGGTACGCCGGCTTCTGCTTTCGCTTCAGGGGCTCGCTGACGATCCCGGCCGAAAGATGCGGCGTGACGATCTCTACAATCTCATCGAACGCATGGGGTTTGTCCAGCTCGACAGCATCGTCACGGTCGAGCGCGCCCATCACCTCACGCTCTTCTCGCGCAACCAGACCTATCGGCGGCGCGATTTCGATCGTCTCCTCGACAAGGACCGCCGCCTCTTCGAGCACTGGACACACGATGCCAGCATGATCCCGATCCGCTGGTTCGGCCACTGGTCGTATCGCTTCGAGACCATGGGCAGAAGGCTCAGCGACAGCGCCTGGTTCGTCGAGCGCATCGGCCCCGACGCCGACAAGGTGATCACAGCCGTGCTCGATCATGTCCGCGCCAATGGACCCACCATGTCGCGCGACCTTGAGGATCCCGACGGCACCCGTGCCGGACCCTGGTGGGGCTGGGGCCCGACCAAGGCCGCGCTCGAATACCTCTGGTGGTCCGGCGCGCTGTCGGTCGTGCGCCGCGTCAACTTCCAGAAGGTCTACGACCTCACCGAACGGGTGATTCCCGACAATTACCGTGACGACACGCCGGATCGCACAGCGCATATCGAGTGGGCCTGTTCCACGGCGCTTGATCGCCTCGGCATCGCCACCCCAGGCGAGATCGCCAGGTTCTGGGACCTGATCAAGCCCGCCGAATCCAAAGCCTGGGTCGAGGCCAACCAGCATCGCCTCCAGACCGTCATCGTCGAACCGGCCGGTGGTGGTCGACCGCGGCCATCGGTTGCCTGGGCGCATCTCGGGGACCAGATTGCCGCCCTGCCGGAGCCTCCCTCGCGCCTGCGCTTCCTCAGCCCATTCGATCCCGTGGTGCGCGATCGCAACCGCGCCCTGCGCCTCTTCAACTTCGACTACCGCTTCGAGGCCTTCGTCCCGGAGCCCAGGCGAAAATATGGCTACTACGTCCTGCCGCTGCTCGAAGGCGACCGCATGGCGGGCCGCGCCTGCATGAAGTTTCACCGCGACAAGGGTCGTCTCACGGTCAACAATCTCTGGTGGGAGACCGGGGTGAAGCCTGGAAAGGGTCGCATCGCCGCGCTCGAGTCCGAGCTCGAACGGTTGCGCCGGTTCCTCGGTGCCGAGACCGTCGCCGTCACCGGGGGCATCTGAAGAAAGCCACCCGAGGACCGCCATGCACGACCGCCCCCGTCTCGTTCCCGATGACTTCGACGTGCCGGAGACGCTTGAGCATCCGCGCTTCCGTCTGCGCATCCTTACGGTCAACGATCTGATCAAGGACTACGACGCCGTCATGGCAAGCGTGGAGCATCTCCAGACCACATTCAGCCCCGATGGCGATGGCACCTGGCCCGAAGGTCTGACGCTTGAGGAAGACCTGATCGATCTCGGCTGGCACCAGCGTGAGTTCACCATCCGAAGCTCGTTCGCCTACACCATGATGACGCCCGACGAGAGCCGATGCCTCGGCTGCGTCTACATCAACCCGACGCGCAAGCGCGGCCACGACTGCAAGGTCACCATGTGGGTGCGCGCCGACGAACTCGCGAGCGGCCTCGACGATGCGCTCTACGACGCCGTCCGCACCTGGATCGACGAGGGCTGGCCCTTCGAAGCGCCCGCCTATCCGGGGCGGGCGATTTCCTTCGACGACTGGGCCGCGTTGCCGGTCTCCTGAATGACCTCGCTGCCGGAGCGCGCGGAACGCACGGCCTTCGGCACCGCCATCAGCCGCGGGCGGTTCCAACTGAGTGCGATCCGCTCCGGGCGGCGCTGCCATGGCCCCTGGCAAGCATCTCGCGCATCAGCGCCAGGGTCTCGTCGCGGCCATAGAGCGCCGCGAAGCTGCCGAAGCGCGGCCCCTGGCTCTGGCCCAGCAGCACCTCGTAAAGCGCCTTGAACCAGTCGCGCAGCGGCTCGAAGCCGTGTTCCTTGCCAACGGCATAGACCTCGTTCTGGAAGCTCTCGCCGTCGGCGTCGGCCGGCAGGGCCTCGAAGCGCCTGGCCAGGGTCTCGAATGCCGCCCGCTCCCGGGCGCTCGGCGCACGGTAAGACTTCGCCGGTTTCACGAAGTCCTGGTAGTAGTTCACCGCCAGCTCCGCCAAACGGTCCAGAAACGGCCTGGTCCCGGGCGTCGCACCGGGCAGGTAGCGGCTGATGAAACCCCACAGCACGGCCTTGTCCTCGGCGTTGCACACGCCCGCCAGGTTCAGGAGCATGCCGTAGCTCAGCGGCTGGTCCTCGACCGGGGGGTTGCCGGCGTGGAGATGCCAGACCGGATTATCAATCGCCTTGGCGTCCTGCCCGCTGAATGCCGCCAGGTACCGGGCGTACTCGTCCACATGGCGCGGGATGACGTCGAAGGAGAGGCGCTTCGCCGTGCGCGGCTTCTGGTACATGAAGAGCGACAGGCTCTCCTCCGTGCCGTAGCGCAGCCATTCGTCAAGCGTCAGGCCATTGCCGCGCGACTTCGAAATCTTCTCGCCGTTCTCGTCCAGGAAGAGCTCGTAGTTGAAACCTTCCGGCGCTGGCCCACCGAGCGCACGGCAGATCCGGCCCGAAAGCTTCACCGAGTCGATCAGGTCCTTGCCGGCCATCTCGTAGTCGACGCCGAGCGCATACCAGCGCATGCCCCAGTCGGGTTTCCAATTGAGCTTGCAGTGCCCGCCGGTGACCGGCACCTCCTGCTTCGAACCGTCCTCGTCCTCGAAGATGATCGTGCCGTTCTCGAGATTGCGTTCGAGCGTCGGCACCAGAAGCACCCGCCCGGTCTGCGGCGAGACCGGCAGGAAGGGCGAATAGGTCTTGCGCCGTTCCTCGCGCAGGCTCGGCAGCATGATGTCCATCACGGCATCGAACCGCTCGAGCACCCGCATCAGCGCGTCGTCGAATCTGCCGGAGGTGTACATCTCCGTCGAACTGACGAACTCGTACTCGAAGCCGAAGCGATCCAGGAACGAGCGCAGCATGTCGTTGTTGTGCGCCCCGAAGCTGTCGTGATGGGTGTCGAACGGGTTGGGTACCCTGGTCAGGGGCTCGCCCAGATGTTCGGCCATCATCTCCCTGTTCGGCACGTTGTCGGGGACCTTGCGCAGCCCGTCCATGTCGTCGGAGAAGGCGAACAGCCGGGTCGGCACATCGGCGAACAGCGAGAAGGCATGGCGCACCATGCTTGTACGCGCCACCTCGCCGAAGGTCCCGATATGCGGTAGGCCCGAGGGGCCGTATCCGGTCTCGAAGAGCACATACCCCTTCTCCGGATCCTTCCCGCCCAAGCGTTTCACCAGCTTCCGGGCCTCTTCAAAGGGCCAGGCCTTGCTGGTTTGCGCGTGGTCTCCGAGCGACATTGCCGGGGTGCTCCGTCAGGGGTTGGAATTGGGCGCGGAACCTGATGCGTGAATCCGCTCCGAATCCTGGGGACCCAGAGCATATCCCGTTCAGATTGATTCAATACGAACGGGATATGCTCTAGTCTTCCACAGTCCGGGTCGCAAGTTCGCACGCGGTCCTCGGCAAGCCTTTCTCTGGCCGCCGCAAGTCTGTACTCCGAAGGCATGACCATGAGCCTCGAAGCCGCCGGTGGCTGGCGCACCGCACCCACCATGGTCGCGGGCGCGGCCGGCACTGTGTGGCTGACACCCGACGGTGAGCCCGAAGAGATCGACCGTGCGGAAGCGCGACGCCGCTGGGAGACCGGGCCCGCACCGCTGATCTGCCATGCCGCCACCATGCGCCGCCGCACCGGCACACGCAGCGCGCCCGCCTTCGACATCCTTGAGCTCGTCGCCTTCGTCCGTCCCGCCCGTTTCGTGGTGCCGACACCGCGCGGCCTGGCGCAGGCGCTCGATCTGGCGGACCCTCACGATCTGACCGATCAGACGATTGCCCTGCGTCACGCCGCCAGTCTCCTGCTCGACGAACTGCGCCGGCAAGAGCCGATCCCGCAGAACCGGGCCGGCCGCATCGCCGTCGCCATGATCAACGGCGGCTGGCTCTGGGGCGGCGATGTTGCCGATGCCCTGGCGCTCGATGCCTCGGTCCGGCCGTCACTCGATGTCTGGTCGAAGCTCGACGAGTGGAGCGAGACCGCGCCGCGCACCCCGGCCGGCCATCGGCCGGTCTCCGGGGACGAGGTTCACGAACGCCTCACGACCCTGCTCGGCGACGATGCCGAACAACGGCCCCAGCAGGCCGAGTACGCCATGGCACTCTCCCCTGGTTTCGCACCCCGCCAGCAGGTCGGCGAACCCGAGGCGGTGATCGCCGAGGCGGGCACGGGCGTCGGCAAGACACTGGGATACGTCGCGCCCGCCAGCGTCTGGGCCGAGAAGAACAAGGGCACGGTCTGGATCAGCACCTACACCCGCAACCTGCAACGCCAGGTCGACCAGGAGCTCGACCGCCTCGTCCCCGACCCCGCCGCCAAGCGCCGCCGCATCGTCATCCGCAAGGGTCGCGAGAACTACATCTGCCTCCTGAACCTCGCCGAGGCCAGCCAGGTCATCACCGGCCGTCCCAACGAAGCCATTCCACTCGGTCTCGTCGCGCGCTGGGTCTCGGCCACCCGCGACGGCGACATGACCGGCGGCGACTTTCCCGGCTGGCTCGTCGAGTTGCTCGGCAACGCCCGCACCCTCGGCCTCGCCGACCAGCGCGGCGAGTGTGTCTACTCGGCCTGCCCACACTATCAGACCTGCTTCATCGAACGGTCGATCCGGCGCGCGCGTCAGGCCGACCTTGTCGTTGCCAACCACGCGCTTGTCCTGATCCAGGCCTCGCTCGCCGGCGACGAAGACCCCAACCTCCCCACGCGTTACGTCTTCGACGAGGGTCATCACCTCTTTGATGCCTCCGACAGCGTGTTTTCAGCCGAACTGACCGGCCGCGAGGGCGAGGACCTGCGCCGCTGGCTGCTCGGCGCCGAAGGCCGGCGCTCCCGTGCCCGCGGTCTTGCCCGGCGGATCGGCGACCTGATCGGCGACGAAGGCGAGGAACCGCTCGAACAGGTCCTCAAGGCGGCACGTTGTCTCCCGGCCGAGGGCTGGCGCCAGCGGATCGCCGACGACAGGCCGCGCGGCCCGACCGAAGGGTTCCTCGCGCTGGTTCGCCAGCAGGTCCTGGCCCGCAATAACGAAAACGACCTCGGCTACAGCCTTGAGTGCCCCACCGCACCGCTGATTGACGGCATCGCCGAAGCGGCGAGCCTGCTCCACGACGCCCTCGGCGAGCTTCACCGTCCGCTGGCCGCACTCGCCAGACATCTCGCCACCGAACTCGACGACAAGGCCGATGAGCTCGACACGGCCACCCGTCTGCGCCTCGATGCCATGATCCGCGGTATCGACCGGCGCGGCCTCACGGTGGTCCGCGCCTGGCGCCAGATGCTCGAACAGCTCCAGTTCGAAACGCCCGATGCGTTCGTCGACTGGTTCTCGCTCGACCGTGTCGCGGGCCGCGAGATCGATGTCGGCATGCATCGCCACTGGGTCGACCCTGGCCTGCCCTTTGCCGAGAACGTCGTCGCCAAAGCCCACGGTGCCATCATTACGTCGGCCACCCTGCGCGACGCCATGCCGTTTCCCCCCGACAACCCGGATGCCGACAACCCGGATGCCGACAGCCGTGACGGCTGGCAGGCGGCAAACCTGCGCACCGGCATGCGCCATCTCGCCAGGCCGCCGACCGAAGCGGCCGTCGCCTCGCCCTTCGCCTATCCCGAACTGACCCGTCTTCTGATCGTCACCGACGTGTCGCGCAACGACCCGGCCCAGGTGGCTGCCGCTTTCCGGGAGCTGTTCCTGGCCTCCGGCGGCGGCGCGCTCGGCCTCTTCACCGCCATCGCCCGCCTGCGTGACGTCCACGGCCGCGTTGCCGAGGCGCTCGAACACGCCGGTCTGCCGCTCTATGCCCAGCATGTTGACGCCATGGATACCGGCACGCTGGTCGACATCTTCCGCGCCGAGGAAGACGCCTGCCTCCTGGGCACCGACGCCATGCGCGACGGCGTCGACGTGCCCGGCCGCTCGCTCCGCCTGATCGTCTTCGATCGCGTCCCCTGGCCGCGCCCCGACCTCCTGCACAAGGCGCGGCGCGAGGCTTTCGGCGGCAGCTGCTGGGACGATCTCATCACCCGGCTGCGCCTGCGTCAGGCCTTCGGCCGCCTCGTCCGCCGCGCCGACGACCGTGGTGTCTTCGTCCTGCTCGACCACGCGCTGCCCTCCCGCCTGCTCACCGCCTTCCCCGAAGGACTGGAGGCGCGACGGCTGGGTCTCGCCGACACCATCGCCGAAATCCACGACCACTTGAGAAGCTGATCACAGCCTCCCTCGACAAACGCAGGGTCCGTTCCCGGAGCATATCCCGTTCCGATTGAACCCATCCGAACGGGTGACGATGCTCCGAGTCTTTCGATGCAGGACGGATTCACCCACCCAGTTGGAAACGCAGGCGGTTCCAACTGGGTGCAATCCGCTCTATATTCCTGCGGATCGGTGCCTTCAGGTGCGCCCCCATCTCGACGTTACCGGCCCGATCGCGGCCGCTCAACCGGAAGGGACAAAGTCATGACCCGGCTCGACCACCATGCCGCGCTGATCTACACAATGGTTGTGGTATCGGCCGCCGACGGCAGCATGGACGATGAGGAACTCCGCACCATCGGCGATATCGTCCGTCACCTGCCCGCTTTCCGGGGCTTCGAGGAAGAGCAGCTGCCCCGCATCGCCGAGGCCTGTGCCTCGCTCCTGAGCGAGGAAGACGGCTTCGACACCGTCATCACCATCATCGGCGAGAATATCCCGGCCAGGCTGCGCGAGACAGCCTATGCCATCGCCTGCGACATCGCCGCGGCCAATCTCGAGGTCGATGAGGGCGAGATGACCGTGCTCCAGCAGATTCGCTGGTGCCTCGGCATCGACCGCCTCACCGCCGCCGCCATCGAACGCGGCTCCCACGCCCGTCACCAGACGGTCTGACACAACACTCCGTCACTGCGGCAGCGTTTCGGGCGGCAGCGCAGGACATGCCGCAGGCGCCGCTCTGGCCCTCGCCTCGGGAAACCCTGGCTGAGGAATCACACCATCACACCTTGAAGGCGTCGTTCTCGGTGACGATCCAGTCGAGCCGGGCATCGTGTTCGTCATGCGGGACGCTGGCCACTTCGAGACCGGCGAAGCAGACGCCGACGGCGATGGTGTTGGGGTTGCGCTGGCGCAGGTCGGCAAGGGTGCGGTCATAGAACCCGCCACCGTAGCCAAGTCTGTAACCGTCGGAATCGAAGGCCATCATGGGCACCAGCACCATCTCGGGGATCACCTGCGGCGCATCGGGCGGCGGCGTGGGAATTCCCAACGCACCCTCGACCAGGTCCATGTCGGGCGTCCATTCCAGAAAGGTCAGCGGCCTGCCCTTGCCCTTGACCACCGGCATGCCGACCGGATGGCCGAGCATCTCGGCGACCTCGGCAAAGGGCATCACGTCGAACTCGTCGCGCACCGGCAGATAGGCCGCCACGGGTGCCTCGTCGGGAAAGCCCGGGGAATTCAGGAAATGGTCGCATGCCATTTCGCCGGCCTGCGGTTGGGCGGCATGCAGCGCCTTGCGCCGCTCAAGGCACCTGGCTCGCAGCGCGGCTTTTTTGTCGTTCGTATCCATGGGGTTCATGTTCATGGGGTTCATGTGGGGCGGCACCACCGTGGCCGTCAACCGGAACACATTCCACCGTGGCCTGCATTCGCAGGTGGGCGCCGTGATAACGAGGGCACACCCCCGCCAGGGACAGCTCCCGGGTGATGTGCATTGGCCCCAGGGAATATATGGTCAACGCACCGGGCAGACGACCGCCCCGCGCTCCTTATATGACAGATTGCGGGTTGGCGAAATCGCCTCAGGACGCTTCGAGCCTGTCCGCAAGACGGTCGAGCCGTTCGGCCAGCGCCTCGATCGACCGGGCGCGCCCGGCCTTGCCGTCGTCGTTCGACCGCACCTGGCCACCGCCTTCGCGCAGGTCCCAGAGTTCGTCGGCCAGAAGCAGGCTTGCCATGACCAGAAGTCGCTGATCGCCGACATTGCCGAGCGCACTGACAAGGTCCTGAACCTTGCTGTCGACGAACGATGCCAGACCGGTGATCCGCTCTTCCTCTCCGGGTCCGCACGCGACCTTGTAGCTGCGTCCGTTGATCTGGACCGACACCTCTGCCATCGCCTAACGCCCCAGCACCGACTTGAGCTCGACGATAACCCCGTCGAGCCGTCCGCTCACATCCGTCATGCGACCCTCAAGCTCCCTGTGCTTCTGCATCGCACTGTCGAGCGCGTCCGAAAGGCGGCGGTTCTCGCCCTCCAGTTCGCTCAACGCCTCACCCTCCGTCCGGTTGCAGAGACGGTTCAGTGCTGTTTCCAGACGCGTGATCGCCTGGTCGAGCTTCGCGATAGCCGCGTCCTCGGTGCTCATTGTTTGCCCTGGATCAATACCTTGCCGCCGGCTGCAAGGATAACGGCTTGTCAGGCGCGGATAAAGCACCTCTGGACAACATCCAATTCCCGGACCGACACCGCTCATCGCCGGTTGACGCTCCAGAACGTGAAAGCCAATGTAGGAGAGGATCAGGTCGGACCGTTTCGGCTCCTCATACCGAAGATCTGTGACGTTGGAGATCTGTGACGTGAACGACAGCGCGACGGGCCAGGTATCGGAACGTGCGATGGCGAATGCCATTCGTGCCCTGGCGATGGATGCCGTGCAGGCGGCGAAGAGTGGTCACCCCGGCATGCCCATGGGCATGGCCGATGTCGCGACGGTGCTGTTCGGCCGTTATCTGAAGTTCGATCCTGCCCGGCCCGACTGGCCGGACCGCGACCGTTTCGTGCTCTCGGCCGGTCACGGTTCGATGCTGATCTACGCGCTGCTCCATCTCACCGGCTATGCCGACATGACGATGGACGAGATCCGCAACTTCCGGCAGCTCGGCAGCCGCACCGCCGGCCATCCCGAGTACGGCCACGCGGACGGTATCGAAACCACCACCGGCCCACTCGGCCAGGGTCTGGCCAACGCCGTCGGCATGGCGCTCGCCGAACGCGTGCTCAACGCGCGCTTCGGCGATCTCGTGAACCACCGGACCTATGTCATCGCCGGTGACGGTTGCCTGATGGAGGGCATCAGCCACGAAGCCGCCTCCCTGGCCGGCCATCTCAGGCTCGGCCATCTGATCGTGCTCTTCGACGACAACGGCATCTCGATCGACGGACCCACGTCGCTGGCCGAATCCGACGATACGCTGAAGCGCTTCGACGCCTGCGGCTGGGACACCGGGCGCGTCGACGGTCACGACACCGACGCCGTGGCCGCCGCGATCGAACATGCGCAGGCGAGCGACCGTCCGAGCCTGATCGCCTGCCGCACCACGATCGGTTACGGCGCACCCAACAAGCAGGGCACGGCCGCAACCCATGGTGCCCCGCTCGGCGACGAGGAGATCGCCGCCGCCCGAACCGAACTCGGCTGGTCTCACGAGCCCTTCGTGATCCCCAATGACATTCTTTCGGCCTGGCGCGCCGCCGGCACACGCGGCACGGCAGCGCGGGAAGCCTGGGAATCGGCTCTGGCGGCAGCCGATGCCGGCGATCGTGCCGAGTTCGAGCGACGCATGACCGGCGATGTCAGCGACATCGCCGCCAGGGCGACCGCAGAGCACATTGCCGGACTCCTGGCCGCCCCCCGGGCTGTCGCCACACGCAAGGCCAGCGAACTCGCGCTCAACGCTCTCACCGAAGCCCTGCCCGAGATGATCGGCGGATCGGCCGATCTGACCGGCTCGAACAACACCCGCACCGGGCCGATGGTCGATGTCGCGCCCGGCGACTACGGCGGCTCCTACGTCCGCTACGGTGTGCGCGAGCACGGCATGGCCGCGGCCATGAACGGCATGGCGCTGCACGGCGGTGTCATTCCCTACGGCGGCACATTCCTGGTCTTCACCGACTATTGCCGCCCGGCGATCCGCCTCGCCGCGCTCATGGGCCTTCGTGTCGTCTTCGTCATGACCCACGATTCCATCGGCCTGGGCGAAGACGGCCCGACCCATCAGCCGGTCGAGCACGTCGCCAGCCTGCGCGCGATCCCGAACCTCAACGTGTTCCGCCCCGCCGATGCGGTCGAGACGGCCGAATGCTGGGAACTCGCGCTGTCGACCATCTCAACGCCCTCGGTCATCGCCTTGACCCGTCAGAGCCTGCCCCAGGTCCGCACCGAAGCGGTCGACGGCAATCTCTGCGCCAGAGGCGGATATGTCCTGCGTGATGCCGAAGGCGACGCCGGTGCGACGATCGTCGCGTCGGGCTCGGAGGTCGAGATTGCCCTGGCCGCCAGCGATGCGCTGCAGGCCGACGGGGTCTCGACCCGTGTCGTTTCAATGCCGTCATGGGAGCTGTTCCGCCAGCAGGACGATGCCTATCGCGCCTCGGTCATCGATCCGGCGACCGCCTGTGTTGCCGTCGAGGCAGGCTCGACCTTCGGCTGGTCCGACATGATCGGTTCTGCTGGCGGTGTCGTCGGCATGTCGTCGTTCGGCGCGTCCGCGCCGCACGAGGCGCTCTATGATCACTTCGGCATCACGCCGGCTGCGGTGGCCGATGCCGTTCGGAAACGCCTTTAATACCAAGGCCTGTCATACCAGGGCGCGTCGATCGGCACGCATGTGCCCGGTTCCCAGTGCCCGGTTCCCCGATCCGATTGACGATCCGATTGAGGTGATGCGATCCGGGTCCTTGATCGACCTGTTCCAGGCCTCGCCACAGTTCGCCACGATGGGTGCGTTGATCCCCCTGGCGCGCGAGGACGGGTGCCGCGCCTGGCCCGGCGGATGTCGCGGACCGTGTCGGGCAAAGGGCCGCCGCAGTGTGTCGGCGAGCCCCAGGCCCGGCTTTGTCGGGCAGCGGAAAAACCGGCCTTGTCGGTCAGCGAAAAAAGTTCCAACGAGGCTTGACCCCCGGCCCTTCGACCCGATATGGTCGGCTTTCGTCGAGGATGTCGACAAAC